>JAZNVA010000077.1:0-2277 GCA_045592565.1 Eubacteriales bacterium
TGTCACAGCTTGCGCCCACGGGCATCAGCGATCCTTACGTTTGGCGCGCGTCCTATCTTCCTGCGTTGAACGTGGATTCGCAGTTCGTATATGACGCAGAGCAAAATTTCGATATGCTCCGATTTGGACTCCGGGAATGGAAACGGGTAGCCCCGTATCTGCTCAAAGAGTTTTATACCCTGACGCCATGGCACGGGGAGCAGGATACCGCCGATTTCACCGCCTTCTGCTACTATGATCCCGACCGAGAAGACGGTGTCATATTGGCGTTCCGTCAGGAAAATTGCGCAGGGGATCTGCTTGAAGTATCCCTGCCGTTTGCAAGTGGAGCCGACAGATATACCGTTACCGACGAGGACAGCCGTGAGGAAAGCGTAACCGACAGAGTCGTAACGCTTCGATTTGAAGCACCTCGCACTGCCAAGCTTTTATGGTTGAAGAAGATATGAGCATACCGACGAAACTGATCTTATCTCTGGCTGCGGCTCTCGGCGGAGGTATTACGAAAAAGTACTACACCGATCAAGAAACCACGAAGCTTTCGGGAGGTTTTTGGTTCAACGCTGTCAGTTGTTTGACCGCAGCCGTAGTTCTGCTGTGTTGGGGAGGTTTTGGTTCTGCGTCTGCATTTACAGTCCTACTCGGCGTTGTGTTTGGTGCCATTACAGCTCTTCAAGGAATCACGAATATTGCCGCTTTGCAAGTCGGACCGATGTCCTACACCTCGGTTATCATCTCTTTTTCCACACTGATATCCGCTCTGTCAGGCGTATTGTTTTTTGACGAGAGCTTAGGGTGGGCGCAGATCGTGGGAATTGTACTGATGCTGGTGAGCTTTATTCTTGCCGCCAAAAGTGACAGCGGTGAAAAAAAGGCAAATGTAAAATGGCTGTTTCTGTGTCTTATAGCCTTTGCCGCAACGGGCGGTATCGGCGTTATGCAGAAGGTGCACCAAAGCTCTGAATACCGCAATGAGCTAAACGCATTTTTGATCATCGCTTTTGTCTCATCGGCGGTCTTTTGCGCAATTTTCGCGCTGTTGCTGAAACGGCGCGAAGGTCTATCTGCAAACGAGAAAGAAAAGCGAAACAAGAGCAGAATGCTGATTTGGCTTTTGATTGGAATTATGGTAACAAACGGTGCTTGCGTAGCTGTAAACAACAAATTTAATCTCTATCTTTCGGGGGTCATGGATAGCGCCATCTTTTTCCCGATTGTCAATGGCGGAGGTCTTGTGCTTACCACCTTGGCGGCCGTACTGCTGTTCAAGGAACGGCTTTCCGTAAAGCAATGGATTGGTGTGGCCTTCGGTATTATTTCGGTTGTATTTTTGTGTAATCCGTTTGCATAAAAGCGGCTGATAATCAGCCGTTGAATCGTACATTTCAACATGGGAAACCCGTTTTTCGAGGTTCCCTGAAAGGAGTAAAAGCATGAAAAAAAATCTATTTCTCCGAGTCATTGCTCTTTTGTTGATGATCTTCACCCTTGCGGGTTGCTTCATGGCCTGTCAGGGTAGCGGAGATCCCACCGACACCGATCCGTCCACTACCCCCGGCGGTACCACCTCTGAGGGCAGCGATGAGGTGCCCGATAACCCTCCCACGATCTGGGGGGACTACGTAGCGCCCGAGGGCGCGGACGTGACCGACCTCAAGGTATCGGGTACGGTTGCGGGGAGCGGCGGCTCCGTCGCACAGACCGTGACCTACGCCTTCTCCGCGGGTGACCCTGCCTTCAGTCTCGGTGAGGCCGACGTGGAGGGGACACGGGTGACCCTGCGTCAGTCTACGGTCAGCTCCCTGACTCTCAATACAAGCCTGGCAAGCCCTGCCACCTATGAAGCCAAGATGCACATTACGGGTAAGAACGAGAGCACACCCTGGTTCACGCTCTACATCGGTCTGCGCCTCCCCAACCCCGGCGGAGATGCCACGGGTAAGGGCGGGATCTGGATCGCCCTGCGGGAAAACCAGATCGGTATCCGCACGGGAGATTGGCCGCTCACCTCCTATATGACCATCAAAGAAAAGGGCGTGGACTTCAAGACCGAGCGGATGCTTTGGATAGAGGACAACGGCTCTATGATCACAGTCTTTGCCGAAAATGACAGTGGCGAAAAGGTATCTCTTGCCGAGGTAAAATGGGAGGGGGACACCGTCTCCATGTACCACCCCGGGGAAAGCGCGCCTGCCCTGACCGACAGCGGCGTGACCATCCCCGATGCCGGCTACTTCAACTTCTGGCTCCACCACATGAACACGGGCTGCGTCTACA
>JAZNVA010000078.1:0-1612 GCA_045592565.1 Eubacteriales bacterium
GCGTACTCTGCGGGAATTCGACGTTCCCGGAATTGACGTTATCTGGGGACAGATCGATTTTCCTCAAAACGGAAGTAGTTGCTTTGAGGGTATGGAGTTCTTTCCACGCTTAGCATCCTCCGCGGCGCGTCAAAACGGACACAGCCGGTGCGTAAGTGAAAGCTTTGCGGTATACGGCGCGCAGGTAACTCCGGAGCTAATGAGATACGTCGTCAATTACCAGGCCGTACGGGGCATCAGCCTGTTTAATTTTATGGCAATATCCTATGATCGAAGCACTGCCATGGCGTTCCAATTTCGCCCCAATTTCCAAGCGCAGGCACCAAGCATGAATCAGCTCCATGCAATTAACGACTACACCGCGAGAATTTCGCATTTGCTGCAAAGCGCAAAAGCCGAGGTGACGGTTGCGCTCTATCATCCCGCGCGAAGCATTTGCGCAGGCGGGGATATTGGAAGGAACGCGAAGGAGAGCTTTGACGCGATGGGACATGAGCTGGAGCGACGCGGCGTCGTCTTTGATATCATTGATGAAGATCTTGTACGAAACGCCCGTGTTGAAAATGGTAGACTGATCTCCGATCACGTTGCCTACGATTGCGTATGGGTACCCGTCGGCGCAATGGAAAAAGAGGAAATCACCAACCTTCTTTCCGACGTTCGTCAGGATCCGAATCCTTCTCCGTGCGTGATTCGGAGAAGCAAGCATCTTCAAGCCAGAAAGCTTCTGTTTTCAAACGGTGACGAGGGATATTTCATCTGCAATACGGCAAATGAAACCGTTTCCGAGACGATTGAAATTTTCTCTCTCAAAAAGCCTTATCGCATTGATCTTATGAGCGGGGATAGATTCTCCATTTCGGATACAAAACGATCCGAATCCCTATTGATTCCCATCTCTTTACTTCGGGGAGAAGCTGTATTTCTTTTGTGTTCCGATCAAGAGCTTTCAGCAAAAGAGCCTCCCCAAACCGTACCGATCGCTACTTTATCGGACTTTCATTCCCAAATTCATCGGATTTATACAGTCGAAGCAGGACATGGGACTATAAATCGTTATCCCGCGCCTACAAATCCCCCCCGCGAAGGGCTGTACGAATGGAATCTCGATTTTTCAGGAGAAGTAACCTACACCTCGCTTCTTCCGAATTTGGCAGACGGAAGCTACGTCCTGGATTTAGGCGATGTTAGGCACACCGCCACAGTATTCATTGATAACACCCTCATCGGAACAGCAACCATGCCTCCCTATCGTATCCCATTCCACAAGAACGGAAACGCTAAGGAATTGACGGTTATTGTAGCCAATACTGCCGCAAACGCTTGCGCGCATTCCGATTTCTTTGAAAAAACGCCGATCGAGGATGTGGGACCATATCACAAGAAAATGAAACCAGCAGAGCTGCGTGAAATACGCGGAGGGCTAATCGGTCCCATACGGATAGAACGAATAATATGCTAAAGGAAAACGGCAGATTCAACATCTGCCGTTTTTACTTATTTATTTTAACATACCGCCAAGGACCGTCTCGGCAGAAGCAAGTGCCTCGTCGATCTTTGTGCGATCCTGACCGCCCGCCATTGCGTTATCAGGGCGTCCGCCGCCCTTACC
>JAZNVA010000079.1:0-2923 GCA_045592565.1 Eubacteriales bacterium
CAATCCGTCGGACACTCCGTACCGACGGATTGGGATGCGATAAGTCAGAAACGGAATGAACAAAGGAGAGCTTCGAAAAGCTCTCCTTTGTTCTATATCAATCGATTCCTTCAAAGAAATCCTCGTAGGAGCAACCGTAGATTTTTTTCAGCTCCACAAGAACGCTGATCTTCACATTCAGCTCCCCCGCCTCGTATTTGGCGTAGGTACTTCGCCCAATGTCACAGCCCCGCCGTTGAAGCTCGGCGCATAGCTTTTCCTGAGATATCCCATGTCGGTCACGGAGGATCCGCAATCGGTCCCCCAAAGGACGATCCCGTCTCAATTTTTGCTCCATTTAACCACCTCATATTATTTTTGAATCGATATTTTGAAAAAGAGAACCCCCCGAACGGAAGGTTCTCTTGTTTTTTCTTACTCAGCGTCAGCCTCTGCCACGTATTCCTCGGGCATTGCCTCTGCCTCTGCCTGAGCCTCGTCAAGCAGCGCGCGGATCGACAGGCTGATCTTCTGGTTCTCCTCGTCGATGGCAATGATCTTCGCATCCACGATCTGTCCCAGCTCAAGAACGTCAGCGGGCTTGCCGATCTTCTCCTGAGCGATCTGAGAAATGTGGATCAGACCGTCAACTCCGTCCATGATCTCAGCAAATGCGCCGAAAGGCATCATATTTACGATCTTCACGGATGCAACGTCGCCAACGGCGTACTTTGCGGTGAACAGATACCAAGGATTGGTATCGTCGGTCTTGTAGCCCAGAGAGATTCTCTTCTTCTCTGCGTCAAAGCTCTTTACAAACACGGTCAGCTCCTGACCTACGGTCAGAACGTCAGCGGGCGTTGCGATGGGAGTCCAGGACAGCTCGGTCTTATGTACCATTCCGTCCACGCCGCCCAGATCAACGAACGCGCCGTAAGCAGTCATGCTCTTGACAACACCGGTGTATACCTTGCCCTCTTCGATCTCAGCCCAGAAAGCAGCCTCCTGAGCGCGTCTCTCCTCGCGGAGTACCAGACGGATGGAACCGATGGCGCGGTTGCCCTTGATCTCAATTACCTTGATCTTTACTTCGGTGCCCTTCAGAACGTTCAGGTCACCCTCCTTCGGAATACCGGTGTGAGATGCGGGAACAAACACCTTGTTCGCACCGCAAAGAACGGTAACGCCGCCCTTTACAATCTCTACGACCTTGCCGCAAAGGATCTCGCCGCTCTCGCAAGCGTCAACGACCTTCTTCCAGCTCTTTGCGGAATCTACTGCCTTCTTGGACAGCTCTGCGATTCCCTCAATGTCGCTGACACGGCCAACGCGCGCCTCGATCTCGTCACCCTTCTTGAAGAGCTCGGTGAGCTTTACAGAAGGATCGTCGGTGATCTGCTCGGCCTTGATGAATCCGGTTACCTGCGCGCCCAGATCGAGCGTCAGCTCTGCGTCGGTCACGTTGGTTACGATACCGGTTACGATGTCTCCTGTATTTAAAGTTTTGAACGATGATTCAAGCAGTTCTTCGAAATTTTCTTTCATTTCGCTCATGGTTTTGTATACCTCCCAAATGATACCTGACGGGGTTGATGCCCCCGCGGCAATGCCCACTTTTGTGTGGGCGGACATATTTAAATTCAGCTCCCTCAGCTCGTCCGGCCGTTCAATCCATATGCTTTGGGGGCAGATTTTCCTGCAGATGTCGTACAGCTTGGCGGTATTGGAGCTTTCCCTTCCGCCGATGACGACCATCAGATCGCTGCGGCGAGAAAGCTCCGCCGCCTCGGTCTGTCTTATTTCCGTAACATTACATATTGTATCAAAAATTTGCGGATTTGTATATAGTTTTTTGAAAATTTCATGACTTTTTTTCCACTCATTTAAATTTTGTGTGGTTTGCGCCGCCAAAATCGGCGTTTTGCCCCGATATTTTTCAAAAAATCCCAGTTTTACCGCTTCCTCCAGCGCCGATGCGCTCTCGAAGGTCGCCTTTTCATAATCGAAATAGCTCATGATCCCAACCACCTCGGGATGTGTCGCCTGCCCCAGCAGGACGAACAGCTGGTCGGGGGTGGAATGCTCCGCCGCGATGGTATGGATCTTCTTTACAAAGGGACAGGTGCAATCCTCGTATCGGAAATAAGGGTTTTCCTCGTTCATGCACCGCAAAAGCGCCTCGTCCTCACGGGGGATCCCATGAGCGCGAACGAACACCCGAACGGGAGAGTCCTTGGTAGCGGTCCGCGCCAGCGCGGGGATCTCCGCGACAGAGGTGATCCGAACCCCTGCCCGCTCCAAGCCCTTGTTATAGCTCTCGTTATGGATCAGGGTACCCAAGGTGTAGATCCGCTCGTTGCCGCCCTCGGCGATCGCCGCCTCCAGACGGTCGGTAGCGCGCTTGACGCCAAAGCAAAATCCCGCGTTCTTCGCAATTTCAATCATGCTTTCCGTTCCTTTTTTGCCAGTTTTCTGCGCCGTTTTTCTTCCTTGATCATCTGCTTACCGCGCTCAGGAGTAAAGCCCTCGCCCAGCGTACAGATCCGATCAAAAATGATGCCCGTGATCCGCGCGTATTCACCGTTGGCTTCGGGATCGTATGCAAACTCCTCGTAGGGGATCGGCTCACCGATGACCACCCATGTACGGCGGAAGAGCTTAAAGGCGTTATTTTTTCTCATAATGTACGTAGGGATCACGTCGGCTCCCGCGCGAGTACAGATCAGAGCGGCTCCGTTTTTGGTGGGGGTCGTTCTGGGATCCACGCCGATATAGCGGTGTCCCTGAGGGAACATACCCATGCAGCTTCCCTCCTTGACCATGGAGACCGCAGTCTTGATGGCGCCTACGTCACTGCCGCCACGGTCGATGGGAAATGCGCCCAGAAATCGGATCAGAGGCGCCAGCACGGGAATCCGGAACAGCTCCTTCTTTGCCATAAAGC
>JAZNVA010000080.1:0-21789 GCA_045592565.1 Eubacteriales bacterium
GCTTGTGGCGTGTCTTGCTTCTCTGGATATTCCAAGGATCGTTTACGTCTCCTGTGATCCCGATACCCTCGCCCGTGACTGCGCTTGGTTCTCGGAGGCGGGATACGACATCGGCGAGGTTCAGCCCGTGGATATGTTTCCGCGAACGGGACACGTCGAGAGTGTCGTTTGTCTGAAGAGAAAACAAAACGAGCAAGGAGGAGTCCCATGTACCGTGACTATTACAAAAAATTCAATGCAAACGACGTAGAAGACGTAATCCAATGGATCCCCAACCGCGAGGCGGAGAGCTTTTTGTGGGAAAACGCGCCTCGGCTCTATTGTCCCGATCCCACCATTGAGGAAACCTTTGCCTTTCGCGCCTGGACCATGCGAAAGCATATCAAGAACACCGAGGACGGCTTCGTCATCACGGAATTTCTGGTGAACGATCCCCTTCCATGGGCAGGTAAGCACAACACCATCAACGCTCCTCTGACCCACCATCTGAACGAATTCCGCTGGCTGAAGAACGCGGACGATTTTCTGGATTACATCACCTTTCTCCTCAAAGGAGACGGCTCGGTTACGGGCTCTCGCTCCGCCTTCGCCTATCATACCCCTGCTCTGAGCGCCATGTATGACTTTTGCGTTTTCACGGCAAACGAGGACTATCTGATCGAAAATGCCGAATACTTCGAAGCATATTTTAACCATTGGGAACAGACTCACCTGACCTCGAACGGCTTATACCGATCCAACGACGATCGAGAAGGAACCGAATATTCCATCAGCGGTACAACCAACGAGCTGAAACGGCTGACCGGCTTTCGTCCCTTACTCAATGCCTGTATGTATGGCGACGCGATTTCGCTTTCAAAAATATTCCGCCTCGCAGGAAATGTCCAAAAGGAGGAGTTCTACCAAAATCGAGCGCGTTTCATCAAGAAATGCATGGACGAGAAAATGTGGGACGGAGAATTCTACAAAGCAATTCATCCGTTGGAGCAAAATTTGGAGCGGAATCTGGATTACAGGGATATTCCCGATTCCTGTAACGTCAAAGAGCTTGTGGGATATATTCCTTGGGCATATCACATGCCCGACGAGGGCAAAGAAGCCGCGTTCCGCTATTTGAAGGACCCCTCGGTCTTTCAAGCCAAAACAGGGCTTACCACCGCGGATATCTCTCACGAACGCTTTCAATTTGATTTGAAAAAGGCATGCACGTGGTGCGGCAACGTATGGCCCTACGCCACCAGCTACGCGCTGAACGCAGTCATCGAACTGCTCGACGGCTATGATCAGGACATCCTTGATCGTGCCGACCTCTATCAATTTCTCAAGCAATACGCAGAAATGCATTATCTCACGGAGAACGGAAAAACCGTCAATTTCATTGACGAGGTTATGTTACCCTTTGAGCACATATGGTATGCCCGTGAGCTGGCAAAGACGGGAAAGGTAAAACTCCACGGTGGTCAAACCCGCGGCAAGGATTATAACCATTCCACATTTCTTGATCTCGTGCTGCGAGGACTTTGCGGCATCAAGGAGACCGATGGCAAGCTTACGGTGGAACCGAAGCTTCACGGGATCTGGTCTTGGTTCAAGCTGGAAAACCTGACCTTCCGAAAGGAAACCTACAGCATCTATTACGATGAGGACGGAACCGTCTTTGGAAAGGGCGTAGGCATAATTGTTGAAAAAGCAGAAAAATCCGACGTGCCCGTCACCGAGAAGGGAGAAATCCGATGAAATTGATTCTTCGCGCAACCGCAAAATACGGATTGGGACTGATCGTGCTGAGCGCGCTGCTGTTTCTCCCCGCGGGGAGCTTCGGCTATTTCGGAGCATGGCTCTTCCTCGCTCTGCTCTCGATTCCCATGCTGATCATGGGAATCGTGCTTTTTTGCAAGTCCCCCGCCCTTTTGGAAAAGCGGTTGGACGGTAAGGAAAAAGAAAAGACTCAACGGGGAGTCATCGCACTCTCCGGCTTGATGTTCCCCGCAGGATTCGTTCTTTCCGCTCTTGACTTTCGTTTCGGTTGGTCAAGTGTTCCGCTCTGGACAACGGCGGTTTCCTCCGCGCTGTTTTTGATCGGCTACGGACTATACGCCGAGGTCATGTGGGAGAACGCGTATCTGTCGCGGACGGTGGAGATACAGAAAAACCAGACCGTGATTTCCACAGGGCTGTACGGCATAGTGCGCCACCCAATGTATCTCGCCACGCTGCTGATGTTTTTGCCCCTACCCCTGATTCTCGGTTCTCTCTGGGGGCTGATCCCCTTCGCCATCTATCCCGTCCTTCTCGTGATCCGCATTTTTAACGAGGAGAAGATCTTGACCGCAGAGCTTATGGGCTACGCGGACTACAAAACGAAGGTAAAATACCGGTTGATTCCGTTTATTTGGTAATACAACAGAAACAAGGAGACAAACGATGATCCTCGACGGCTTAAATACCAATGCGCAACCCATTCGCTCCTTTTTGCTCATCGGTCAATCCAACATGGCGGGCAGAGGAGTGATCGGGGACGTTCCCCCCATTGAAAACAAACACTGTCTGATGCTTCGCATGGGAAGATGGCAGACCATGCGGGAGCCGATCAATCCCGATCGCGGGATCTTCGAGGGCTCTACCCGTAGCGGCATCGGTCTTGGCGCCTCCTTTGCGGACTCTGTTGCCAAGGAGACGGGTTGGACGGTGGGCTTGATCCCCTGCGCCGACGGCGGAACCACCATCGACCAATGGTCGGAGGGCGGACTCCTCTTTGACCATGCCGTTTTTATGGCAAGGCTTGCCATGCGGACATCTACCCTTGCGGGTATTCTGTGGCATCAGGGGGAGAGCGACTGCAACCAAACCGATGAGGTATGTCTTGCTCACAAGGAAAAATTCCGCGCCATGATCACCGCTCTGCGACGGGAGCTTGGCGCCGAGGAGCTTCCCCTGCTGATCGGCGAGCTATCCCACAGGTTCGCTCCCGGTTACCGAATGGAAGAACGCCATCTGACCATGAATCGGCAATATCACGAGCTGGCGGAGGAGCTCCCCCGCTGCACCGTCATTTCCGCCGAGGGGCTGTCCCTGAAAGAGGACGGGCTTCATTTCGATGCCGCCGCCCAGAGAGCCTTCGGCAACCGCTACGCGGACGCCTTTCTTGGCTTTTTGAATAACGAGAAATAAATCCAACAGGAAGGGAACTTCTATGAAACAGACACCGATCGCTCATAAATTTCAAGGAAAGTGGATCACCACGGAGGAATTTTACGACCTTGCCCCCCGAAACGTCTTTTTTCGTCAGCTAGGCAAGGAGCGCCCCGATTGCTCCGAGCACAGAGATCGCCACATCCTGTTCCGCAAGCGCTTTTCCCTGGAGAAGCCCGTAACCGGCGCGATCCTCTATCTGTCCGCGGACGATTATTATAAGCTCTATATCAACGGCGTTTTCGTAACCCAAGGACCTACGCCGTCCTATCATTTTCAGTACAATTACAACACGGTAGACGTGACGCCCTATCTTCATCAGGGGGAAAATGTGATCGCTCTTCACACGCTTTATCACGGCGTGATCAACCGCGTCTGGCAGAGCGGGGACAACCGCCACGGACTGATCCTTGATATGGAGATCGACGGAGCTTGTGTCCTTTGCAGTGACGAGCACTTCAAGGTCGCCTATCATACCGCCTATCGGGAGCTTGGTGTCTACGGCAACGCCTCCACCGGCTTTTTGGAGGAATACGACTCCCGCGCTCCCGAGGTAGGATTCGAGCGTCCCGATTTTGACGACAGTGACTGGGGCTTTGCCAGGATCTCCAAGGTCAGCGACCACGTTTTGCGCCCCCAAGCCACCAAATCCTTGGTCTTTGAGACGATATTGCCCACATTCACCGAAAAGCGCGGAGACGTTCTTTTTGTGGACTTCGGCTCCAATTATGCGGGGCACATCGTTCTTCGCGCCAAGGGACGCTGCGGCGACACGGTAACGATCCGTATGGGTCAAGAGCTGTGGGAGGACGGTAGCGTTCGCTATCAGATCCGCGCCACCGCCGTGTATGAGGACACCTGGATCCTTGGAGAAGGAGAATCGATCCTGGATCCCTTTGATTACAAGGCGTTCCGCTATGCCGAGCTGACGATTCCCGCGGGCTGTGAGCTGACCGAGATCTCCCTTCTTGCCCGCCATTATCCCTTCTCCCTCGCCACCTCTCTGCGGGAGGACTACGCCAAGGATCCCGACCTCAAACGGATCTGGGAGCTCTGCGTTCACACCCAGGAATACGGTACCCAGGAGGCAATCCTTGACTGTATGGATCGGGAAAAGGGCTTTTATCTGGGAGACGGCTGCTACACCGCGCTGACACATATGCTTCTGACGGGAGACGATTCCATCGTTCGTATGCTGATCGACGATGCCTTTTCCACCTCCTTCCTCACGGAAACCCTGATGACCTGTATGAACTGCTCCTTCATGCAGGAGATCGCAGAATACCCCCTGATGATGATCAAGCTGATCCTCTGGCACTACCGCCTGACGGGAGACAGCGAATACCTGAAAACAAACTATCCCAAGGTCGCCTCCCTTCTGGATGCCTACCGCCGCGATTATGAGCAAAACGGTCTGCTGGGCAATCTGGACAAGTGGTGCGTAGTGGAATGGCCCGCTCCCTTTCGTGACGGCTACGACGTAGACCTGAAGGAGGGACAGATCTGTAAGGAGCCCCACGTGGCGCTGAACGCCTATTATCTGGAGGCAATTTCCTGCGCCAACCAAATGGCGAAGATCCTTTCTCTTCCTTGCTATCGGGAAATGGAGCCCTTGAGGACGGCATTCATCGATGCCTTTTATCTGCCCGAAAAGCATCTGTTCCGTGACGGTATCAACACCGACCACGTCAGCATGATCGGCAACGTCTATCCCTTCGCCTACGGGCTTTGCCCCGACGAAGACTGCAAAGGGGCGATCCTCGACATGATCGAGACGCGAAAGATCAGTACGGTCTCCCTCTTTGGCGCCTTTGCCATTCTGGAGGGGCTCTGGCGCTGCGGAGAGGAGAGTCGGATCCCTTCGGTCCTGTCGGACAAGGGGGCATGGCTTCGTATGCTTGCCGAGGACGCCACCACCATCTTTGAGGGATGGGGCAAGGAGACCAAGAAAAACACCTCTCTGTTCCATATGACTCTGTCCTACGCCGCCGCCTTTTTGGCGGACGTGGATCACAAAATGATTCTGACTGGAGATATCAACTCATGACCATCACCATTTCCGCCGCTTTTGCGGGGAAAGAAAAAAACGCCACCCCTGCGGTGGTCGACGCTCTTGCTTCGCTACGGAAGGCGGGAGGAGGCACTCTCCTTTTTGAAAGGGGCGACTATCATTTTTGGGAGAAGGGCGCCGAGGCTCGTACCCTTGCGGTATGTAACAACGCCATGGGAACGCGTCAGATCGCCTTTTCTCTCCGTAACATGAATGGCATTACCGTGGACGGAGGCGGCTCTCGCTTTGTCATTCACGGCAAGCTCTTTCCCTTCGCCTGTGACAACTGCGAGGATCTGACGATCCGGAATATCTATTTTGACCGCGGGGTATCCCCTCACGTGCAAATGACGATCCGAAATATCACCCCCGACGGCTTCGATCTCGCCATTGACCGTGCCGCCTCTCCCTTCCGTGTGGAAGACGGCTCACTGATCTTTCCGCGCGAATGGGGAGAGTACTCCGGCAAGGAGCGCCGATTGGTCCTGTTTGGAACCGATCGCATCCGTACCCGCTATCTCTTCACGGGAAATTGTGCCGATTCCTGTCGGGATCTGCCCGTGGACTTTATGTGGACCGATGCCGCCGAAACCGCGGACGGTGTTCATATGACCTATCGCGCCGTAGAGGGCGCGTCTCCCTGCCTCTACGAGGAGGGGGAAACCGTCTTTACCGTTGCCGACGGAGATCGGGAGGTTTCTTTGCTTTTCTTTAACGAGTGCGAGACGGTTCGGATCGAAAACGTGACCGTTCGCCAAGCTCTTGGCATGGGAATCATCGCGCAAAGCTGTCGGGACATCACCATCAAGCGCTTTCGCACCGACTACGACAACGAGGCGGGTGGTGCCACCACCACCGTGGACGCCATGCACTTTGTGGGCTGTGACGGCTCCTTGGAGATCGCCGACTGCCGCGTTACCCATCCCTGCGACGACGCGCTGAACGTACACGGTGTTTACACACAGATGCGGAGCGTGTCGCCCGATACCCTTCGTGTCAAGCTGATGCACAAGGAACAGCTTGGCTTCTGCCCCTATCGCAAGGGAGACGCCTTGCGCCTTATTGACGAGGAAACGCTGGACGTGATCGGCGGCTTTACCGTCTCGGATCGGACGTGGGAGGGAGACGGATTCGATACCCTTCTGCTTCAGGGGACTCTGGAGGGAAACGCGGAGCGCATCTCGACGTATTCCTCCGTTCTGGTGGAAAATCCGAAGCGGATGCCCGATCTGTATCTCCATCACAGTGAATTTTATCGCTACCCCTACATTCGGCTCTCGGGAGGGGGACGGATGCGGATCGAGAACAACCGCATGGAGTACGCCAAGGGCGCGCTCTATCTTTACGATCTGTCCAAATTCTGGTATGAATCGGGACGGATCCGTGACCTGACCGTCCGCCGCAACCAATTTGTCCGTTGCGCCGCGCTGGGACGCTCCAACGACTTTATTTCCATTGGCGTATCGGGCTTTTCCGATGCGGACGCGCCCAAGATTCACGAGCGCGTTGAGATCAGCGACAACGACCTCGTCGGTCTGGATGGCTTTGCCGTCACCGTCGGCGGCGTGAGGGAATTGATTCTTCAGAATAACCGCTGTGAGGGGCGTTCGGATTTACCGATATTGATTGACAATCTCCCTCAAACGTGCTAAAATTATAGAAAAAGACGATTCGATCCCAGGAGACGTCATGAATCCGATTATTGGAATTATCTCTGCCGTGGACACGGAGAAAACCACCACGGTTTTCTTACCCTATGTCCACTGTATAGAGCAATCGGGAGGAATCCCCGTGATTCTGCCCTACACCGCCGAGAAAACTACCGTTCAGCAGTATATTTCTCTTTGCCACGGCTTCCTGTTCAGCGGCGGCGTAGACGAAAACAGCCGCGCGATCTTCTCTGATTTTATTCAAGTCTGCCTGCGAGGATAGAAAGTTCTCATGAAAAAAACACCTTTTCTCTTTATTATTCTTGCCGGTATCTTCTGGGGAACCTCCGGCCTGTTCGTTCATTTTTTGTCCCCCCGGGGCTTCTCTCCCCTACATATGGCGGCGGTCCGCGGCACCATTGCCTTTCTCGGTCTGGGACTGTTTGCCCTGATCCGAAACCGAAGCCTATTCCGCGTTCGTCTGACGGAGCTTTTTCTCTTTCTGTGTATCGGCGCTACCATGTTCGGCTCCGCAACCTTTTACTATTCCTCCATGCAGATGACCTCAGTCTCCACGGCTGTGGTATTGATGTATACCGCCCCCGTGTACGTCTCGATCGTGTCGGCACTTTGCTTTGGCGAGCGATTCGGTCGCCTGAAGCTCCTTGCCGTCGGTCTGATGCTGGTTGGCTGTTGTCTGGTTTCGGGTATCATCGGCGGACTTCGGTTCGATCCTCTTGGGATTCTGCTGGGAGCTCTGTCCGGCATTTCCTATGCCGGCTATAACGTGCTGACCAAATGGGCGCTTCGGCGCGGTTCCGCGGCACTGTCCACCTCCCTTTACAGCTTTCTCTTTATGGCGATCATTTCGGTCTGCGCCTGCAGGGTCTGGCAGATTCCTTCCCTCGTTGCGAAGAATCCCCCCTTGCTGATTCCTCTGTTGTTGGGACTGGGAATTTTCACCTACGTGCTCCCCTTCCTGCTCTATACGCTGGCAATGAGAGATCTTCCCGCGGGAACCGCCTCTGCTCTCGGCATCGTGGAGCCGATGGCGGCTACTCTGTTCAGCGTGGTCTTTCTGGGAGAAGCGCTCACCGTGTTTTCTATTCTTGGAATCCTGCTGATCCTTTTCTCTGTCTTTCTGTTAAGCAAAACCGAATCCTCCACCCACACGGATTTGTCCTGAAGGAGTACGTCCATGAAAAAGCCAACCTTTCTTCGAGCCCCCGTTTTCGGCTATCTTGCCCTGGTGGTTCTTGCCTTTCTGGCGGCGCTGAACTATGAGATCTTCGTGCACCCCAACCACTTTGCTCCCGCAGGCATCAACGGTATTGCCACCATGGTGCAGTACCTGCTGAATTTCAGCATCGGTTATATGTCCCTGTTGATCAACATTCCCATGCTGATCGTCGCGGCGTTCCTGCTGAACCGCTCCTACGCCTTCCGCACCCTTGCCTACGTCCTGGTCTTTTCGGTCTCCCTGCTGATTTTGCAGCGGCTGGATCTCTCGGCTGTCCGCTTCGTTGCCAACGACAACGGCAGTGCCATCATGGCATCCATTGCCGCCGGCTTCTTCAACGGCTTTTTCTACAGCCTTTCCATCCGCATGGGCGGCTCTACGGGGGGAACCGACATCGTCGGCTCATTCGTTCACGCCAAAAAGCCCCAGTACAACATGGTCTGGGTTGTCTTTGCCATCAACGTCACGGTTGCCGTATCCTCCTTCTTCGTGTACGGTATGCGCTATGAGCCCGTGATCCTCTGCATCATCTATTGCTTCGTCACCAGCCGTGTCAGCGACATGATCTTCAAGGGTGCGCGGTCCGCCATCCGCTTTGAGGTGGTCACCGATCACCCCGAGGAGCTGGCAACCGAGCTGATGACCACTCTTCGCCACGGATGCACCGTCATCCCCGCCGAGGGTATGTATTCTCACAGCGCAAGGTCCATGCTGATCTGTGTGGTCAACCGCCGACAGACCGTGGATTTCCAGAACATTCTGAAAAAATACGACCACACACTGGCGTTCGTATCCGACGTCAACGAAATCTTTGGAAACTTTAAAAAAATCAAATAAATTTTACATCAAGGAGGTCATGATCATGATCAAAATCCAAGCCTATTCCGAATTGAAAAAATACTTCCGTATTCCCGACGAGGCGATCGCTTTCCTCGAGAATGCAACCCCCGACACCGAAAACGGAAAATATCCCTTCGGCGAGGACTGCTTCATCAACGTTATGGACGCGCAGACCAAGTCCGAGCTTGCCGACATGGAGGCGCACGACGTTTACGTGGACGTGCAATGTCTGCTCGCGGGTGAAGAAAAGATCTTCTATACCGACAAAGCTCCCCTGACCATGACGCTTGAGAAAGAGGGCAAGGACTGCAAAATGTACGCGTGGGAGACCGCGGAGGCTGTCACCTACAAGGCAGGCGAGGGCATCATTCTGATCCCCTGCGAGGCGCACCTGCCCAACCGCGCCGTAAACGAGCCTATGGCGATCAAGAAGGCGGTTGTAAAGATCAAATATTCCGCGCGCATCTGAGCTTGAGAAACGAGAGGGATTCAAGTTATGTTAAAATATCAAAAATATGCCAATCTCCACCTTCACTCCACCCACTCCGACGGCGTTCTCACGCCCCGCGAGCTGTGCGAGGTAGCCAAAGAGATGGGCTATGGCGCGCTGGCGCTCACCGACCACGAGACCTGCGAGGGCTATGCCGAGCTCAGGAAATCTGCCGATGAGCTGGGGTTGGAGACCTTGATCGGCATCGAGCTGTATGCCAAGATCCAAGGAATCCCCTCCTTTCATATCGTAGGTCTGGATTTCGATCCCACCGAGCCTGCCATGGCGGACTATCTTCATCGAATGTGGGAGTGCGCATACCTTGATTCGAAGCGCCGCTTCGACAAGCTCTCGGCGGCAGATAAGCTATACGGACTCCGCTGGGAGGAGCTTTGCGAGGATTTCCCCGCCGAGAAGAACTGGCTCTGCAACGAACAGGTCTTTGCCTCTCTGGTGAAGAGACGGGGCTTGACCCAGCCCCAGTATCATGCCTTCAGTAGCATGTGGGGACAGGCGAGAGACAAGGATCTTGTCAAGCCCTTCGTCTCCAAGGATCCCGCCGTGGTGCTCCGCACCCTGCGTGACGCGGGGGGAATTCCCATTCTGGCGCATCCCCACGAGCAGACTCAGCATTTGCCCCTGCTTTACGATCTGGGACTTTTGGGTGTGGAATACGACCACCCCGATCTGCAATCTCTGGATTCCTACTACGCGCGGGAGTTTGCCGTCAGGCACAACCTCTATCTGTCGGGCGGAACCGACCACACGGGACTACTTGCCAATTATCCCTATGAGCGACTGGAGTCTCCTACCTCCGCCTATAACCTTCCCCTTGCTACCGACGTCCGTTGCGGTACTACGCGCGAGGAATTTGAGGCGATCAAAAACCGAATTTACGGATAACAATAAAAAAGAGACGACCTTGATCCCACAACGGATCAACAGGTCGTCTCTTTTTATTGCCGTATCAAAAACGTTGAAAATTTTTCGGGGAGATTGAGGGGGCTTTTCCAAAAAGTCCCCCTCATCGCGTCCTGATTCGTGCTTATTTCGCGTTCATCTTCAGGTATTCGTTGATAAACTCATCGATCTCGCCGTCCATGACCGCGCTGATATTGCCGTCCTCGTGTCCCGTACGGGTATCCTTGGCGAGGGTATAAGGCATGAACACGTAGGAGCAGATCTGCGCGCCCCACTCGATGTTGGTCTTATTGCCCTGAATATCCTCGATGGTATCCAGACGCTCGCGGAGCTTGATCTCCATCAGCTTCGCCTTGAGCATCTTCATAGCGGTCTCCTTATTCTGCAGCTGAGAGCGCTCGGTCTGGCAGCCGACCACGATTCCCGTGGGCTTGTGCAGGATCCGGATCGCCGAGTCGGTCTTGTTGATATGCTGACCGCCCGCTCCGCTGGAACGGTGTGCCGTGACCTCGATGTCCTCGTCGCGGATCTCTACCTTGTCAATATTATCAAATTCGGGCATGACCTCGATGGAAGCGAAGGAGGTCTGTCTCCGTCCCGCCGCATCGAAGGGAGATACGCGAACCAGACGGTGTACGCCATTCTCCGCCTTCAGATATCCGTATGCGTTGAGTCCCTCCACCATGATGGTAGCGCTCTTGATTCCCGCCGCGTCGCCGTCCAGCCAATCCAGAAGCTTATACTTATAGCCTCTCCGTTCTGCCCAACGGGTGATCATACGGTAGAGCATCTGCGCCCAGTCCTGCGCTTCGGTTCCGCCCGCGCCCGGATGGAAGGAAACGATGGCGTTGTTCTTATCGTACTCTCCCGACAGCAGGATCTCGATGCGCTTTGCCTCAGCGATCTTTGCGATCTCGGCAAGCTCGCCTTGAACCTCCTCCACGTAAGACTCCTCGTTTTCCTCGATCGCCATCTCCGCCAGCGCAATCGCTTCCTCCAGTCGGTCGCTCAGCTCCTCGTAGGCTTCGATGGTATCCTTTGTCTGCTTCAGCTTCTGCAGAGTCTTGGAGGAATTCTCCTGATTGGACCAAAAATCAGGGTCCAAGGTCTTGGCATCCAGCTCCTGCGCCAGCGCGCGAAGCTCGTCGATCCGCAGCGCGGAGCCCAGATCCTCAATATCGGCGCGCATACCGATCAGCTTATATTTTGCGTCTTCCAATGCAATAATCAAAAAAACCTCCCGCAGCCTCAATGGGCTGCTTTTCTATTTTTCTCGTTCAAACTGTATTATTTTACCATATCACGGCGCGCTTGTCAAGAGGATTTCGAATCCTTACTCCTTGACGGGCGGTGCAGTCGTTTCTCGCAGATAGAGCTTGGTGGGAAGCACCACGCGCCTCGGCTCCGATTCTGTTCCGTTCATTCGTCCGTACAGGATCTCCGAGGCAATGTTCGCCATGTTCTTCTTAGACACGCTCACCGAGGAAAGCGCGAGGGGAAAATGATAGTCCGAGGCAATGTTGTCAAAGCCCATGACCGACACGTCTCTCGGCACCGACCGTCCCATTGCCTGAAGCTGTCTGATCACCCCATAGGCAAGCATATCATTGAAGGCAAGGATCGCGGTGCAGTCGGGGTGCGCCTCCAAAAAGACACGGATCTCCCGCTCGTTGTTCTCCCCCGTCAGGGACAGATTCAGGATCAGCCCCCCGTCAAGAGGGATGTTCCGCTCTGCCAATGCCCGACAGTATCCCGCAAACCGTTCCCGATCCGAGGAAATGCGGTCGTCTGTCTTAATGTATGCCACGGAACGGTGTCCCAGCGACAGCAGATGCGCGGTGGCAAGATACGCCCCTTGGGTATCGTCGCAAACCACGTAATCCGAAGCGACCGACTCATCAAACCGCCGTCCGATCAGCACAAAGGGGATCCCCGACCGCTCCAGCAAACGGACGCTGTCGGTGTTCACCTGCGTGGGACAGAGGATCACTCCGTCCACGTTCTGTCCAACCGACAAGCGGACGGCGTTCAGCTCCTCCTCGGCGCTCTCATTGGTATTCATGAAAAAGGGTGTGATCCCCACCTGACGAAAGTATTGCTCGATCTCCCGAAATACGATGGTAAAATGGGGGTTGATGATATCGGGGAGAATGATGGAAATGATCCGGCTTTTTCCGGACTTGATCCCCCCTGCCCGCAGGTCGGGAATATAATCCATCTCCTCCGCCACCCGACGGATCAGCTTTTTGGTCGGTTCGGAAATATCGGGGGCGTCCCGCAGAGCGTGGGACACGGTATTCACCGAAAATCCCGTAGCCTCGGCAATGTCCTTCAATCTGACTTTCATGTCGTCTCCTTTGGCGCCCGAATCTCTTCGGACTGCTTATTCTTCTTTATTATATCACATTTTTTCGAAAATTTCAATTCCCCGCGCTCAAAAATTACCACGCGCGATTGACATTCTTCTCATTTTGTGCTATACTGACATTACATTAACGATAAGGTAGCCAAAAACGCTATCGAAAGGAGCTTTTTATGAACCGAGAATTATATACTTACTATATCATCGATCGAACGCACCGTGCCCTGCGCCGTCGTTGGGAGGAGGATCTTGCCGCCGAATACGCGGAGGCGGGGCTTTCCCCCGAGGAGAGAATGGTCGACCGCTTCTGTCGCGCCTGCGCCATGGAGGAGCCTCGGATCCTGCCCTCGGAGCAGATCGTCATGGTGCGCACCGTGGAAAATCTTCCCGATTGCTTTACGGATGAGGAGTGGAAGGAGATCCGCGAAAAGCACTACGTTCACGAGCTGGGCTACGTATCCAATCTTTCTCCCAATTATGAGCGAACGATCCGTGAGGGACTTCTCGCCCGCCGCGAGGAAGGCACCGAAGCGCAAAAGGCGAGCATCGACGCCCTCATCGGGCTCTGCGACCGCTACCGCGCTGAGGCAGAAAAGCAGGGGCGGGAGGATCTGGTTGCCGTCCTTGACCGTGTTCCCCGCTACGGCGCGCGAAATTTCCGCGAGGCGCTTCAATTCTTCCGCATTCTCCACTTCGCCCTGTGGTTGGAGGGCGATTACCACAACACCGTCGGGCGCTTTGACGTTTACATGTACCCCTATTTCAAGCGGGACATGGACGCGGGAGTCTACACACGGGAAGAAGCGCTGGCGCTTTTGGAGGACTTTTTCCTTTCCTTCAACAAGGACAGTGACCTCTACGTGGGCGTTCAGCAGGGCGACAACGGACAGAGCATGGTGCTGGGTGGCATCGATGCCCACGGCAACGATTGCTTCTCCGAGCTGTCCGAGCTGTGTCTGGAGGCAAGTCGAAACCTGAAGCTTATCGATCCCAAGATCAATCTTCGGGTGTCCAAAAAAACGCCCCTTTCCGTCTACGAAAAAGGAACCGAGCTGACCCGCGTCGGCTTGGGCTTTCCCCAATATTCCAACGACGACGTAGTGATCCCCGCGCTGACCGAGCTTGGCTACGATCCCGCCGACGCCGCGAATTACGCCGTCGCCGCTTGCTGGGAGTACATTATCCCCGCCGTGGGAGACGACATCGCCAACATCGCCGCCGTGAATTTCCCTGCCGTCATTGACCGAGCCATTCGCTCCTATCTCCCCGACGGAAGCTCCTTTGAGGCTCTGATGGAGCGGGTGCGAGAGGAGATCCAAAAGGAATGTGACACCATTCGCGCGGGAGTAAACGATGTGTGGTTCGTTCCCTCCCCTTTGATGGATCTGCTCCGCGACGGACGGAAATACCGCAATTTCGGCATTCACGGAAGCGGCATCGCCTGCGCCGCCGACGCCTTGGCGGCAGTGAAGCAGTATATTTTCGACGAGGGATCCCTCAGCCCCACCCGTCTGCTTACCGCGCTGGATACCAATTTTGAGAACGATCCCGAGCTGCTCCACCTGCTCCGCTATGAAGCTCCCAAGATGGGGCTGGATGACGACCGCGCCGATCTGACCGCAAGGGATATTATGAATTTCTTTGCCGACGCTCTGGATGGCAAGAAGAACTGTCTTGGCGGCATCTGGCGCGCGGGAACGGGAACTGCCATGTATTACCTCTGGCACGCCCGTGAGCTGGGAGCCACCGCCGACGGCAGACGCGCGGGCGAGCCCTTCGGCACCAATTTCTCCGCCAGTCTGTTTGCCCCCCTTACCGACCCTGTCTCGGTGGTTTGCTCCTTTACCAAGCAGGATCTGCGCCGCACGATCAACGGCGGTCCCCTGACCTTGGAATTTGCGGGAGGGATCTTCAACCACGCGGAAAACCGCAAAAAGGTTGCCGAGCTTCTCCGCTATTATATCCGCAGAGGAGGACATCAGCTTCAGCTCAACGCGGTGGATGCCGAGGCAATGAGGGCAGCCCAGAAGGATCCCGACACCTACCGTCAGCTGGTAGTCCGCATCTGGGGCTGGTCGGCATACTTTGTGGAATTGGATAAGGAATATCAGGACCATGTGATGGCGCGTCAGGAGTACTCGGTCTGATGAAGGGATTGATCTTTGATATCAAGGAATTTGCCCTTCACGACGGAGAAGGGATCCGCTCCACCGTCTTTTTCAAGGGCTGTCCCCTCCGCTGTATCTGGTGCCACAACCCCGAGGGGCTTTCCCCCGCGCCCGAGTTGTACGAAAAGAAGATCGGCTGTCTTGACTGCGGTCTGTGCCGACGCGGCTGTGATCACCCCGACTGTCAGCCACATGGTCGCTGTCTGCACGTCTGTCCCCAAAATCTCCTGAGCGTGGCGGGTACGTGGTGGGAGGCAGAGACACTTGCCGAGCGTCTGCTCCGCCGCGCCGATCTTTACAAAGCCACAGGAGGCGGCGTGACGCTTTCGGGCGGCGAGCCTCTCCTTCAGGCGGAGTTTGCCTCTGCCCTGCTCTCCCTTCTGGACGGCAAGACGCACCGAACGATAGAAACAAGCGGATACGCCGAAAGAACGGTCTTTGAGCAGGTCATCTCGCGCTGTGATTTCGTCTTTATGGATCTGAAGCTATATGACGAAGAAGCCCATTGTCGCTATACAGGTGTGAGTAATCAAAAAATCTTGGAGAACGCCCGCGCTCTGCAGAGAAGCGGTGTTCCTCACAAATTCCGTATTCCCCTGATCCCGGACATCACCGACACCGAGGAAAATCTGCGCGCTCTTGCCATGGTGGCGGGGGACAGCGAGGTGGAGCTTCTTTCCTATAACCGTTTGGCACCCGCCAAATATGCGAGCGTGGGACGGAAATTTACCGATCAGATCGACAGCAATAAGCCTGTAAGCGCCCCTCTCGGAATCTTTCGGCACGCAACACTACGGCAATAACCCAAACAGAAAACGGCAGATCCCTCTTTTTGGGGGATCTGCCCTCTTTTTTATCAAACTGTATTGAAATTTCTCTTTTGAAATGTTATAATAGTAAAAGGAGTACTTTTCGGAAACGCTCCGAATTGCAATGCAAGTCGGTCAAATCCGCAATTGGCTCACCCTTCCCCTTGTGATATAATATAAGTACTATATTTTGGAGGTATGATATGAACATGAAGCTCTCCTTCCGTTGGTACGGAGAAAGCGACCCCATTTCCCTGTCCTACATTTCCCAGATCCCCGGTATGCGTTCCATCGTGTCCGCCGTCTATGACGTCAAGCCCGGTGAGGTCTGGCCCGAAGAAAGTCTGCAAAAAATGAAGGCTGCCTGCGAAGCAAACGGCCTTGTATTCGACGTAGTCGAGTCGATCCCCGTTCACGAGGATATCAAGCTGGGCAGAGGTGACGTGGATCATCTGCTGGAGGTTTATTGTGAGAATATCCGCCGTTGCGCCAAGTACGGTGTCAAGTGCGTGACCTACAACTTTATGCCCGTCTTTGACTGGACCCGCACCCAGCTGGACAAGCCCGCCGCGGACGGATCCACCAGCCTTGTGATGTACTGGGATCAGATGAGAGGTCTGGATCCTCTGAAGGACGACATTCATCTCCCCGGTTGGGATTCCAGCTATACGCAGGACGAGGTCCGCGAGCTGATCACCGCTTACGGAAAGCTGGGGGAGGAAGGACTTTGGAGCAATCTCGAAAAGTTCCTCAAGGTCGTCATTCCCGTTGCCGAGGAGTGCGGCGTTCGCATGGCGATCCATCCCGATGATCCGCCCTACCCCATCTTCGGTCTGCCCCGCATCATCACCAACGAGAAGAATCTGGACCGATTCCTCGCTTTGGTGGACAGCCCCGCCAACAGCCTTTGCCTCTGCACGGGCTCTCTGGGCTGTGCCGCGTCCAATGACGTGGTTGCCATGGTTCGCAAATACGCCGCGATGAACCGCATCGCCTTTATGCATATCCGTAACGTCAAGATCATGGAGGATGGCTCCTTTGAGGAGCGGGCTCACCTTTCCTCCTGCGGCTCTCTCGATATGTACGAGGTGGTCCGCGCGCTGACGGAGAACGGCTTTGACGGCTACGTTCGTCCCGACCACGGACGCATGATCTGGGGCGAGACGGGCAAGCCCGGCTATGGACTCTTTGACCGCGCACTGGGTGCGACCTATATCAACGGTCTGTTTGAGGCATGCGAAAAGAACGCGAAGTAAAAAGGAGAAGGATCATGAATCAAAACGTATTGAATACCGATCTGACCGGCAAGGTTGCCGTTGTTACCGGCGCGGGAGGCGTGCTGTGTAGTTATTTTGCCAAGGTTCTGGCGAGAGCGGGCGCAAAGGTAGCGCTCCTCGACCTGAATGCCGAAGCCGCGGGGCAGTATGCCGACGAGATCGTCGCCGAGGGCGGCGTTGCCAAGGCGTATGCCTGCAACGTGCTGGATAAGGCTACCTGCCTTGCCGTTGCCGAGCAGGTCAAGGCGGATCTCGGCCCCTGCGACGTTCTGGTAAACGGCGCGGGCGGAAACAACCCCAGAGCCACCACCGACAAGGAATACTATGAGCCCGGTGACATCGATGCCGACACCAAGAGCTTCTTTGATCTGGATGCGGACGGCGTTGGCTTCGTGTTCAACCTGAACTTCCTCGGAACCCTCATTCCCACCCAAGCCTTTGCGGCGCAGATGCTGGGACGGAAGGGGTGTTCGATTCTGAACATTTCTTCTATGAACGCCTATACCCCTCTGACCAAGATCCCCGCCTACTCGGGCGCGAAGGCAGCGATCTCCAACTTCACACAGTGGCTGGCTGTTCACTTCTCCCGTGAGGGCATTCGCGTCAACGCCATTGCTCCCGGCTTCTTCTCCACCAAGCAGAACGCAAAGCTGCTCTGGAACGAGGACGGCACGCCTACGGCGAGAACGGGTAAGATCTTGGCGGCAACCCCCATGGGACGCTTCGGCGAGACTGAGGAGCTGGAGGGAGGACTTCTCTTCCTGCTCAACGACAAAGCCGCGGGCTTTATCACGGGCGTGGTTCTCCCCATCGACGGCGGTTTCTCCGCATATTCCGGTGTATAAGCAAAGCAAAGAACGGTTCGACAGATTGTCGAACCGTTCTTTTTCCTTTTTTCTTTTCTGATCCTGTTATGATAGCTTGATGACCTCTCCGCATTCGGGAATATCCACCGCCGTTTCGGGAGATCGGGAAAGAATGGCGCTTCGAACGGCTTCGGCATGATGTCTCTGCCACATGCCCTTCTCGCTCCGACCGCTCTCATAGAGATGGGTCAACAAAATCCGCTTGCGGGATATCTTCAGCAGAAATTCGGCAAGCTCCTCGCTTTTTGCGGTATAGGCCTCCCTGTCAGTCGCGTTATCGGTAAGCCACACGTGACCGAAGCACACATCCGCATCCAGATCCTTCATCCCCTCGGTTCGGTAGTCTCGCACATCACCGGAAAATGCCAACGTAGGTACTCCCTCTGCCGCTACGGTGTAACCAACGGCTTTGGCTCCCTTTCCCGTATCGGGTCGGAAATGCCTGCCCTCCAGAACGCGAATCTTCAACGGTCCGATCTTGACCTCGTCTCCCGCCGACACAGAGAAGATCTTTTTCCGATCCACTCCCAAAGATACCAAGCTGTCAACAAGAAAAGCGGGAACAACCCATTGTATCTCCGTATCAGCCAGGGCATGAAGCGTACTCTTCTCAAAATGATCGTCATGACCGTGAGTCAGCAATACCAGCTTCAGATCTCCCAAATACTCCCGCACGCGAGAAGGGGAGGCGGCAAGAAAACGAATATTCCGAAAGGCAGGATCCATCCCCCATCTGTATCCATTGGTAGAAAACAAATAGGAGGAAGGGGAGATCAGTGACGCATCGCACCCATCGGTCCTGTCAAAAACCTTCAGCGCGTTTTGGAATCGCCCGTCATAGTGCAGCTTCAAATCCTCATAGAACCTTGCGCTAAAAGGGAAATTGGCTCGCAAGGTATCCACCGAACACAGGTATCCCTCCGCAGCACTCATACGATGAGCAAAGCGAGGTGGCTCCAGCTCCAGATTATACACCCCGAAATAGTTCCGATCCAACAGTTGAACATAAATGGAAATGGGTTCCTCCCATCTCTCTACGGGGAAATGCGTTCTCCCCTCGGCATAAGCATGAATGTGCGTATGGATCACGCGATCCAGAAACGCCTTGGGTGGAATCCCGTCCGGATATGTCTGAAAATGCCTGTTGTACCATGCAAAATGCCCCATATCAAAGCAGATCCCCACGGTTTCACGATTGACTCGTGTCACGGCATCCAGCACAACAGATAGGCTGTCTCCCTCGCTTTTGTCGGGCAGACGCCGTTCATTCTCCAGCGCGATCCGCACGGGATAATTGTTTTTTCGTATATAGTCGGAAAGGATGCGAAGCATCCGCACGTTGTCCCCCGCTATGGGATGAATCGTTACAATCAGCTCTCTCTGGCACAGATGGGCAAGAATTTCCGAAAGAGGAGAAAACACCTCCTCCACGGCATGCTCTGCTGTTTCTACCGCGCCGTGAACCGTGATCTGAAAGCCGTGATCCCACAAAAGCCGAGCAACACGCAACGTGTCGCAAGGGTCGCTGTCACCCTTTACGGAGCGAAGCTCGACGCTTCTCACTCCACGCGTTTTCAAGTCCGCGAAAAAAGAATTTCGCTCGGGCATGGGAAAGCTTTCCTGCCCCAAAAGCCACTTGTATTGCAACGATATACCAAGCATAAAAAACTCCTCATCACCCTTATTTTCAGTTCATTATAGCATATCCCCACCCCTTTGTCAAGTTGCCTCACAAATCGTCCTGTATTCCTGTGTTTCTTTCCTGAATCCGTATTTATCTCTTGACAAATTCCTTCAAAAAAGGTAAAATAATAGTGTATGTAAAAATGAAAACTCACGGAGGATTCAACCATGATTGAAAAAAAACAATCGTATTGTGGCACGGCAGATCACGCCGTCAATTTTTTGCGCAGAGAGCAGATCGACAATCCCGTGATGTGGGCAAGATTCGTCAACCAGTTCCGTGAGCAGATCGACGGAACCGACCGCGGCTGGCGAGGCGAATACTGGGGCAAGACCATTCGCGGCGCCATTCTGATCTATGAGTACACCCGCGACGAGGCTCTTTACGAGCTTCTGACCAATACGGTGCGCGATATGCTCACCGTTGCCGAGGAGGACGGACGGGTTTCCTCCTTTACCCGCGATACCGAATTTACCGCGTGGGATATCTGGTGCCGCAAGTACGTCCTGCTGGGCATGGAATATTATTACGACATCTGCCGTGACGAGGAGCTGAAGGCTCAGATCATCGCCTATATGAAGGGCGCGGCAGACTACATCTTGGGTAAGATCGGTAAGGAGAGCGAAGGCAAAAAGCCCCTGACCATCTGCTGCTACAGCTGGCTCGGTCTCAACTCCTCCTCTATTCTGGAGCCCATGGTCTGGCTCTACCGCCTGACGGGGGAGCAGAGATATCTGGATTTTGCCAAGTACATCGTGGAGATCGGCGGATCCCATATGCACAACGTCTTTGAGCTGGCGTATGAGAATGAGCTGGCTCCCTATCAGTACGGCGTGGAGAAGGCGTACGAGATGATCTCCTGCTTCGAAGGACTTCTGGAATACTACGCCGTAACGGGCATCGAGAAGTACAAGACCGCCGCCATCAACTTCGGTCACGCCATCCTTGATACCGACGTCACCGTCATCGGCTCCTGCGGCTGTACCCATGAGCTCTTTGACCACTCCAAGGTCCGTCAGACCGCTTACTACGAGGGCATTATGCAGGAGACCTGCGTCACCGTGACCTGGATGAAGTTCTGCGGACGGCTCCTGAAGCTCACCGGCGAGCGTGTCTTTGCCGATGCCATCGAAACCGCCTTCTACAATTCCTACCTTGGCGCCTTCAACACCGAGCGAGCCATCAGCGACGACGTGATCAACACCTACGGCGTTGGCACCCCCGAATCTCAGCTGGTCAATATGTCGGTTCCCTTCGACAGCTACAGCCCCCTTACTCCCGGTAAGCGCGGCAGAAAGAATGCCGGATTGCGGATCCTGAAGGACAAGACCTACTATAGCTGCTGCGCCGCCATCGGTGCCGTGGGCGTGGGCGTCTTCCTCCGCCACACGGTTCTGGCTCAAAAGGGCGCCCTGACCGTTTGCTTCTACGAGCAGGGCAAGACCGAGCTTTCTGGCGACATCAACGCTACCCTCTCCATGGAGACGCTTTATCCCGCCGACGGCAAGGTGAAGCTGACGCTGGGCGTTCATACCCCCGCTACCTTTGATCTGAATCTCCGTCTTCCCGCGTGGAGCGAGAACACCGAGATCAAGTGCGACCGCCCCTACACGGTAGAGGAAGGCTACGCCATCTTCGTGGGCGAGTGGAGCGGCAAGACCGAGATCGAGCTGTCCTTTGATATGTCGATCCGCGAGACGCTTCCCATCACTTGGGAGACCGACGTGCTCTATACCCGGACACACTACAACTCCGAGCCTCCTCTGGTGGTGTTCCACAACGAGGCGGACGACCACTATATTTCTCTGGCGCGGGGCCCCATTACGTTGGCGGTTGACTCCCGCACAGGAAAAGACGCTCACTCCGCTTTTGAATTTTGCAGAGACGAGAAGGGCAAGATCCTTCACACGGCAGAGGGCGCTTGCGAGTTCATTCCGAACAACCCCTGTATGGTACGCTGTACCTTCCCCGCCCCCGACGGATCTACCTTTACGCTGGTGGACTACTCCTCGGCAGGTAAGGACTGGACTACCCACATCGCCGCTTGGCTTCCTACAAAATAAGCAAGCAAAAATCCGCCTGTCCGCGGGAGTTCCATAACACAATAAAAATCCCCCGGTCAAACCGGGGGTATTTCATTTTCGGGTAAAACCCTAATGTTACTGGCTACGCACAAGTGCGTCGTGTATTGGCCTGCCAGCCATGCAATTGTTACTTGCTACCCGTTAAACGGGTTTCACC
>JAZNVA010000081.1:0-3863 GCA_045592565.1 Eubacteriales bacterium
GACAAATCCTTGATGCAACTCCTTGGCTCACAGAACGACATGGCTCCGATCCGACTTCCTGTGGTACGCTTCACACCCACACAATTCTGTATAATACGGTCCATTTCCGCACGGCCAAGGCTTACACCCTTGCTCTCGAAATATTTGGCAATGAAACCATATGCCGTCTTATCGGCAAGTGTACCGAGTGTTCCCGCGCGGAACACATTTTCTGCGCCGAACAGCTCCTCCGTGTATTTATGTACCCGTCCTTGCACGTCGCCCGAGAAGTTCAAATCGATATCGGGAGATTTGTCTCCATAGAATCCAAGGAAGGTTTCAAAGGGGATATCATGTCCGTCCGCATTCATTTTTGCTCCACACCTTGGGCAATTGGCATCGGGCAAGTCAAAGCCCGAGCCAACACTACCGTCGGTAAAGAATTGAGAATACTGACACTTGGGACAGTAATAATGAGGCGGCAAGGGATTTACTTCGGAAATTCCCGCCATAGTCGCAACAAAGGACGAGCCAACAGAACCGCGAGATCCAACCAGATATCCTTGACTCTCGCTGTACCAAACCAGACGCTGAGCGATCATATAGAGCACAGCAAATCCGTTTTTTATGATAGAATCCAGCTCCTTCTTCAGTCGCTTTTCCACCAATTCGGGAAGCGGATCACCATACATGGCTTTGGCACGAGTCCAACACTTTTCCTGAAGCTCCTCCTCCGCGCCTTCCATGTTCGGGGTATAGGATCCCTTGGGGATCGGACGAACCGCCTCGATCATATCATTGATCTTGTTGGTATTTTCCACCACAACCTCGTACGCTTTTTCCTCGCCAAGGTAGGAAAATTCCTGAAGCATCTCTTCTGTGGTACGGAAATAAAGATGGCATTCATTGTCTGCATCCTTGTATTTCATTCCTGCCATAAGGATCTTTCTATAAAGAGAATCCTCATCGTTCAGAAAATGGGCATCACAGGTAGCCACAACGGGCTTACCGTATTTATCGCCAAGTTCAACGATCCGTCGGTTAATCGCACGGAGTCCCTCCGTATCGGCAACCTTTCCCTCGTTTACCAAAAATTGATTGTTGCTGATGGGCTGAATTTCCAGATAGTCGTAGAAATTAACCAGCTCCTCCAGCTCATTCTCGGGTTTATCGTCCAAAACCGCTTGGAATAGCTCCCCTGCCTCACAAGCAGAACCAATGATCAGCCCTTCCCTATGCTTTTCCAGCTCGGTCTTGGGAATTCGTGGGTTCCTATGATAATAATTAAGATAGCTTTTGGAGATCAGCTTATAAAGATTCTTTAATCCAGCTTGATTTTTCACAAGGATGATCTGGTGATACGGCTTCAGCTGTAATGGATCCGCCTTTGCACTCATTTCGTTTTGCAATGCCGCAAAATCCTTGACGTCCAAAGTCTCCATCTGCTTGATCATTCCAAAAAAGATCATCGCAAGCATTTCCGCGTCATCACAGGCGCGATGGTGATTGAATTTACCAAGCTGATAATGATCCGCCAGAATATTCAGCTTATGAGATTTCAGTTCAGGATTCAGATAGCGGGAAAGCGCCAGCGTATCCAGATAAGGATTGGTAAAGGGGATCCCCTGATTTTTTGCCGCGGCACGAATGAAACCAATATCAAAATCCGCATTATGAGCGATCATCAACCGATCTCCCACAAAAGCCAGAAATTCGGGAAGGATCTCCCGAATCGTTCCCGCGTCGGCAACCATTTCGTCTGTAATGGATGTCAGCTTCGTAATTTCCTCAGGGATCGGACATTCCGGATTGACAAAGGTATTATACCGATCAATTACGGCTCCGTTCCGAATTTTTACGGCACCGATTTCGGTAATCTTGCAGGTTTGAACCGAAAGTCCGGTCGTCTCTATATCGAATACGATAAACTCATCCTGAAAGGTTCCCCCGTAATTTCCGTAAACGGCACTCGCCATATCATTGACGAAATATGCCTCCAGACCGTAAATGACCTTCATTCCGCATTTATCTGCCGCCAGCATTGCCTCAGGAAAGCCCTGCACATTTCCGTGATCCGTGATAGCTACGGCAGCATGTCCCCATATTTGAGCGGTTTTTACCGCAACATCGGGCGGAATAAGGGCATCCATCTGAGACATATTGGTATGTAAATGCAGCTCTACACGTTTTTTCTCGGCAGTATCCTTACGGGTCTTCTTGTCAATGATGGCAATATCGGAATAGCTCATGAAAAGCTCATCGTCATTTCGCTCCGTTTTCAGATATCCGCGGATCGCGATCACCATTCCCGCCTTGATCGTCCCCGCCAATTCATTGGCATCATCCAAGGTCATGGAATATCGCTTCACATAAATTGACGCGTTACCGTCAAAAATTCCAAATGATACGTTGAACTTGTCCCCCGCGCGATTGGCTTCCTTGGTAAAGTTAAACACCTCTCCCAAGAAAATCACGTTCCGCACAGGTCTTGTTACACTGGAAATAGGAACGGGTTGAATGTCAAAGGTCACACCCAAAGCATACTGAGGCTCGGAGATGTCAAATTCGGAGCTCCCGATTTTGATCATAGTGCCGTTTCTTTCAATCACAACGTTTTTATCATACACAGAAGAAAGTCTGGGCAATTTAACCTCATCCACGCTTGATAGATCATTCTCACTCTGATGCGCGTTCATCGCATGGTATTCCCGTTCCGCATCCTGAACCTGACGCATCGCTACCTGCATTTTCTGCTTATAGTCGTCGGACATGGTATGTTCCCGATAGGGATCCTTCTCCAAAACCACACGACGACGAACGGAAAATTCACTAAACAGAATTTTTTCAATAACCTGCGGCGTCATAGCATCTTCTAAAAGTCCCAAGCCATGCTCTGCAAAGGGAATACGGATCGTCAATAAATCCTCCGTCAAGGTCGTGGTGTAAGAAGAGAAAAAACCTCTTGCAACAACACCGACTCGCTCGGTTTCCATCAACAGCTGGGGGATATATTTTTCAGAAAAAAGCTCGGATGGGTAATGCGGCAGGATCTTAAAATGAGCAAGCTGATACGCCTTGGCAACGTCTTCTTCGATCTCATACAGCATTTCTTTTTCGATAATGTAAGGAAAATCCGCATGGACCTCTAAGATGCGATTTTCCTTATCAAGTCTTGTTTTTGTAACAAGACCGGATGCGAGGATCTGACCGACAGCATCGGTTGGAAGATATTTATTTAATAACTCCTTCAAGGTTTTCTGCGCCATAATACTCACATCCTTTCATTTTTATAGCTTTAGATTGAATCGATTATCCTCGAATCTGCTTGATCTCATCAATCAAGCAGGAAACGATCGTATCTTCGGGAATCTTGCGAACGATCTCGCCTTTTTTGATCAGGACAGCCTCGCCCTTTCCTCCCGCAATTCCGATATCCGCCTCCCGTGCCTCTCCGGGGCCGTTCACAACACAGCCCATAATGGCAACCTTCAAGGGAAGATCCATCAATCCTTCTTCTCTCGCTCGCCGCTCAAATTCCGCAACCAAGGGGATCAGATCAATCTTGGTCCGACCGCAAGTAGGACAGCTAACGATATCCATACCGCACTGTCCCTCAATACCAACAGCCTGCAAGATCTTGCGTGCAGCAGAAATTTCTTGTACGGGATCATCGGTCAAGGATACGCGAATGGTATCGCCAATGCCGTCGCAAAGGAGGGCGCCAATGCCTGCGGTGCTTTTGAGCAATCCACGCTCGCCGCCCCCCGCCTCTGTCACACCCAGGTGCAAGGGATAGTCGCACTTTGCTGCCAACAAGCGGTTGGCATCGATCATATCCTTGACGGTAGATGCTTTAATGGAAACGACGGTATCATAAAAGCCGA
>JAZNVA010000082.1:0-2454 GCA_045592565.1 Eubacteriales bacterium
TCCCGAGCAATATGGTTCCTGTATCTCGCTGTCCGGCTCGCTGGATATTACGAGAAAGGGACGTCCCTGCAATCTCAACGAGTGGAGAAGCATCTTCGGATTCGATCTGCAAAGCCCTCTGGAGCTGGAGGGGAGCGAGCATGATCTGTTCGCGCTTACCGCCAAAGCCGTAAAGGAAGGGAAGCAGCTTCCCCGGCTGTATATGTGGTGCGGAACAGAGGACCATTTGATCGGTGTCAACCGGTTGTTTGATCAGCATCTGACCGAGCAGGGAATCCCCCATCAATTTGAAGAATCCGAGGGAGACCATTCATGGAAATGGTGGGATCTTCACATACAAAGCGCTCTGGAATGGGTGCTGGATCATTAAATTCCTTTTACAGGGGGGGCAAGTCCTCTTGCCCACGAAAAAACAGGTAGGCGACCGCCTACCTGTTTTTTTGCCCCCTTGACATTCTCGGAGAATTTTGCTATAATAGTTGCATATGAAACCGTTGCGGTTGCAACTATTTTTTGCTTTGAGGTATCGTATGTCAAAATTCATGAAAATGCTGAACAATATCAGCCGTTCTCAGGGAATCTATCGGCGGAGTCGAATTTCCGCGGAGGATCTGCCGAGCGGACAGTATGCCTTTGTTTTGGCGATCTGCCGCGAGCCGGGACGCTCTCAGGAGGAGCTTGCGCGGGAGCTGTGCATCAACAAAAGCACGGTGGCAAGACACCTGACGAGCTTGGAGGAAAAGGGATATATTTCCAGAACGCCACAGCCCTGTGACAAACGACAATTTTCGGTCTATCCCACCGAAAAAATGCTTTCCGTATATCCTGAGATCAGGCAGGTATCGGGGGAGTGGATGACGCTCCTCTCCGAGGGGATCCCTGAGGAAGAGCTGGAAATATTCAATTCGGTCCTGGAGCGGATGCAGGAGCGGGCAAGAGATTTGATCGAGAGGCAAGAGGAAAGCAAATGAAGTGGGTTTTTTCGTATTTGATGCCCCTGTGGAGACGTATCGCGGCGGGGGTCACCGTGAAGGTGATCGGAACATTGGCAGAGCTGATGATCCCCTTTTTACTCTCCTATATTCTGGAGAACGTGATTCATACCAATGACGCGAGAAATATTTTATTTTTCGGTGTGATCATGGCGGTGTGCGCCGTGATCGCGGGGGTGGGAAACGTAGTTGCCAACCGCATGGCGGCAAAGACCACCATGCTGTTTTCCACGCAGATGAGAAAAAATCTCTTTTCCAAGACGCTTCATCTCTCGGCGCGCAGCACCGATCGCTTTACCATTCCGTCCTTGGAATCGAGGATCACCTCGGATACCTATAACGTACAGAATTTTATCGGCATGATGCAGAGAATGGGCATCCGCGCACCGATCCTGCTGTTGGGAGGAAGCGCCATTACCCTCCTGATGGACTGGAAGCTGGCGCTTGTGATGATCGCCACCACGCCCTTGATTTTTCTTGTGGTCTACGGTATTTCCCACAAGGGTGTGCCGCTCTATACCAAGGTTCAGCAATCGGTGGACGGTATGGTTCGCGTCGTTCGCGAGGATGCTCAGGGGATTCGCGTGATCAAGGCCTTGTCCAAGGTGGACTATGAGAACGAGCGATACGACGTAGCCAATCGGACGCTTCGCAAAAACGAAACGCGGGCGGGTGTTATTATGGGCGTGGTTAACCCCATTATGACGCTTTTGATGAATATGGGGATCGTCGCGGTCATTGCCGTCAGCGCTTATTTTGTGGCAAGCGACCGTTCCTCTGCTACCACCGTCATTGCCTTTATGCAATATTTTACCTTGATCTCCATGGCGATGATGTCGCTGTCGAGAATGTTCGTAATGTACACCAAGTGCGCCGCCTCGGCAAAGCGGATCTCTCTGGTGATGGAGGAGGAGAATGAGCTTGCACGGATCGAGGACGATGGAGCGGGAGATCCGAGCTTCCACATTTCCTTTGAGAACGTCAGCTTTTCCTATCTTGGAAAGCGGAATGATCTGGACGGTGTGACATTTTCTCTGAGGAAGGGAGAAACGCTGGGTATCATCGGCGCTACGGGAAGCGGAAAATCCACAGTCCTTCGCCTGCTGATGCGCTTTTACGACGCCGATTCGGGGAAGGTCCGCATCGGGGGCAGGGACGTGCGCTCCTATACGCGGGAGGAACTGACCGCCATGTTCGGCGTGGTGTTCCAAAATGACTTTATCTATGCGGATACGATCGAGGAAAACATCCGCTTCGGACGGGATATCTCTACGGAGGATATCGTCGAGGCTGCCAAGGTCGCGCAAGCGCACGACTTTATCATCTCCTTTTCTGAGGGATACGCCCACGGAGTGTCCACGGGAGGAACCAATCTCTCGGGCGGTCAGCGTCAACGCCTTTTGATCTCCCGCGCCATTGCAGGGCGTCCCGAGATTCTGATTCTGGACGATTCCTCCTCGGC
>JAZNVA010000083.1:0-14666 GCA_045592565.1 Eubacteriales bacterium
CGATCCTCTTTTGCAAAAAATAAAAAACAGCTTCGTGGGAAGCTGTTTTTTATGCTTGGAGTGAAAGCTCCAACGACACAAGCTCTTGAACTTACGCTCTGTTCACTTTGCCGGAACGCAGGCAACGGGAGCAAACGGGAACGGTCTTGGGAGTACCGTCAACGATCGCCTTTACCTTGCGGATATTGGGCTTCCAGGTTCTGTTGGTTTTACGGTTCGAGTGGGAAACTGCCTGTCCGAAAACAACGCCCTTTCCGCAGATGCTGCATTTTGCCATAATGACACCTCCTTGTAAGCACGGAGCCCGTGCATCGATCTTTATGAAAATTTTTTGATAAACAAGTGATAAGGACGCAAACTCTCGATAGGGAAAGTCACGATCAAAACGACCTGTTATACCGACCGCCGACAGCGTATCGGCATTCGTGCTATCTATTATAACATAATTCAAAATAAAATGCAAGGGTTTTTTTGAATTTTTTTAAAAATCTTTTTTAGAATTTATTGAGTGTCTTTTACAAGCTCTCCGAAGCACACCGTACCGTCGGTGTAAGTCAGCCGAACTGTTTGAACCGTTCCGTGAAGGGAGCGATCGTGGGGAACGGCAACCTCCAGAAAAGAGGCGGTATGTCCTCGAAGCAAACCGTTTTCAAAGGTTTCGAACAGGACCTCGGTTGAGGGACAGTTGGCAACGGCTTCCTCGCAAATGGCGCGTCGGCTTTCTTCCGCTACCGCTACCAGTTCCTTCAGACGGCGGCGCTTGATGTCCGCGGGGATTTGATCGGGCATAGTGGCGGCAGGGGTTCCCGCTCGTTTGGAGTAGGGAAAAGCGTGAACGGTGAGAAATTTTGCTTTTCGGACAAATTCGAGGGTTTGTGAAAATTCTTCCTCGGTTTCTCCGGGGAAGCCCACGATGACGTCGGTGGTAAAGCATACGTGGGGGATTGCCTCACGGAGCGCGGTGATCGCGCCCATTGCTTGATCCGCATTATATTTTCGTTTCATACGCGCAAGTACCGTGCTGCTTCCGCTTTGCAGAGAAAGGTGAAAATGGGGGGCAAGAGCGGAAAGAGAAGAGATGCGGCGGATAAATTCGGGACGGATCAGGGAGGGATCCAGAGATCCCAAACGGATTCTTCCTACGTTCGGAATTGAATCGACCTGCTCCAAAAGAGTGGCAAGATCGGCGTGTCCCAGATCCTTTCCCCAGGAAGCCGTTTCAATTCCCGTCAGTACGATCTCCCGACAGCCGCCCTCGGTCAGCGCCGTCACCTCCGCAAGAACGTCTGCGGTAGGTTTGGATCGGATCTTTCCTCTGGCGGCGGGAATGATACAATAGGTACATCGACTCTCACAGCCGTCCTCAATTTTAACGTAGGCACGAGTGCGATCAAAGTGGGTGATGCGCATGGGCTCAAAGGGAGCGCTTTCAATGTCGGATACCCGAACGGTAGGAGCGTCTGCCTTTTTTTTCTCGGAAAGCAGGCGAAGCACCTCATCTGCTGCTGTCATTTTCTCGGTGTTTCCTACTACCGCGTCGACGCCATGGATGGCGCATAGCGTTTGGGGAGCGGTCTGCGCTACGCATCCCGTTACCACTACAAAGGCGTTCGGATTGTGACTCATGGCGCGGCGGATAAACTGTCGAGCCTTGCGGTCGGATTCCGCCGTTACGGTGCAGGTATTGATAATATAGGCATCACAGCTCTCGGTGGGAGGGACGATAAGAACGCCCTTTCGCTCCAGCTCCTCTGCGATCGCCTCGGATTCGTATTGATTCACCTTGCATCCCAAGGTGTAAATTCCCACACGGGGCATATAGTCTGACATGTTCGTCTCCCTTATGTAATATATTTTCATTTTATCACGGTTTGCTTCATTTGTAAATACCGCCTTTGTAAATTTTCTTGATTTCTCTTGCAAAAGAGGGCAAAATGCTTTATAATAGAATCAGATTTTTTGACAGAGGGGACACACATGAGAAGTATTACGGTTGGGAGAAACGACGCGGGCCAGAGGTTGGATAAATTTTTGACCAAAGCGGTAAAGGGCTTACCCATGTCGATGATGTATAAGCTGATCCGAACCAAAAAGATCAAGGTCAACCGAAAGCGCGCCGAGCAGAGTTATATGCTTTGCGAGGGAGACGAGATCCAGCTCTTTATCCGAGAGGAATTTTTCGATTCCCCCGAAAAGGACGACAGCGCTTTGGGACGGATCCGTCCCAAGCTGGATATTTTGTATGAGGACGATAATCTGCTTTTGCTGAATAAACGACCGGGTGTTCTGGTTCATGAGGACGATGCGGCGGCAGAAAATACACTGATCATGCACGTTAAGGCGTATCTGTATCAGAAGGGGTTGTACGATCCTGCCGAGGAGCAGTCCTTCGCACCCGCGCTCTGTAATCGGATCGACCGCAATACGGGAGGCATCGTTATTGCCGCCAAAAATGCGGAGGCGCTTCGCGTGATGAACGAGAAGATCCGAGAAAATCAGGTATCCAAATTTTATTTGTGCCTGGTTCACGGACTTCCCAAAAAGAAGCAGGATATGCTTTACGGTTATTTGCGGAAGAACAGCAAGACCAATCTGGTGGAGGTTCGCTCCGAGCCCTTCGCGGGGGCAAAGAAAATCATTACGGGCTACCGCGTAGTAGAGACACGGGGAGAAAATGCTTTGCTGGAAATAGAGCTGGTAACGGGACGCACCCACCAGATTCGCGCCCAGATGGCTGCCATCGGACACCCCCTGCTGGGAGACGGCAAATACGGTGTCAACCGCGAGGAGAAAAAGCAGGGATTCAAATATCAAGCGCTGTACGCCTATCGGTTGCGCTTTGAGGTGACCGAGGAAGAGAACGCTCTGTCTTATCTGGAGGGGAAAAGCTTTTCGTTGGAGCCTGAGCAGATCTGGTTTTTAGATAACAAGTAAGTGAGTCAGAACGAGAGAGGAGGACGGTCATGATACTGACGGAAAAACGGATATCCCGTTATCTGCTTTTGATGGCAGGCGCACTTCTGACGGGGTTGACGGTGACATTCCCGATCTTGGGGCTTCTGGAGTGGATAAGTTTGATCCCCGTGGGGCTGTTCCTTCTGGAAATGGCATCGGATCAAGATGTTCGGCTTCGTCGTCTGTACGCGTGGAGCTTTTTCTTCTTCTTCTGCTACGGTCTGGTCACCTTCCATTGGTTTGTCAATCTGTATCCCTTGGATTTTATTGACGGCATGACCGAAGGAGGAGCACTTGCGGTGGTCGGCGCGTCCTGGATCGGACTCTCTCTCTTTCAGGCATTGTTTGGGGGCTTTGTGTTCCTGCTGACAGGCGTGTTGTTCCGTTCTCATGCCGCAATCCGAATCCCCTTCTTGAAGCCCTTTATGGGGGCGGGAGTCTGGGCGGTCTATGAATGGACTCAGACTCTTGGTTGGTGGGGCGTTCCGTGGGGACGGTTACCGCTGGGGCAAGTGAAGCTTCTTGTAGGGCTGCAAAGCGCCGAGTGGTTTGGCACCTATTGGATCACCTTTCTTCTGGTTTCGGTGAATTTCTGTCTGGCGTACGCGATCCTGTCTGTGCTGCGGCGGAGAGAGGCTCCATGCCGCGGAGCGGTGAGAAGCTCATGCATCGCCGTGGCGGCGATCCTGATCATCCAATACGCCACGGGTGTCGCCTTGTGGTTTTCCAAGCCTGTGGGACAGAGTGAGAAAACGGTGACTGTGGCGGGCGTGCAAGGAAATATCGCTTCCAACGAGAAATGGAGCGGAGAAAGCCTTGCAAAAACAAAAGCGGTATATCGGGAATATACCTTGGCGGCGGCAGAGCAGGGCGCGGACGTGGTGGTTTGGCCTGAAACGGCGCTTCCTTATACTGTCAAAGAGGGAAATTCCACCTATCAGTATGTATCCGATCTGGCGAGGGAAGCCGAGGTGACCGTTCTTGCAGGCGCCTTTACCAAGGACTATGATGAAGAGGGGAATCCCCTTTCCTATAACTCGCTGATCTGCTTTTTGCCCGATGGAACGATGCACGAAACGGTGTATTCCAAGCGGCATCTGGTTCCCTTTGGGGAATTCGTTCCCATGCGCGGATTGTTTGAAACGTTGATCCCTCCGCTGGCGGAATTGGTGATGAGCGGAGATGATCTGGCAAAGGGAGAGAATGCGGCGGTAATTACACTGGATGAGGGGCAAATCGGTTCTCTGATCTGCTTTGACTCGATCTATGAGGCATTGACCTTGGACAGCGTCCGAGATGGCGCACAGTTGATCTGCCTTTCCACCAATGATTCCTGGTTTACTGATTCGGTGGCGCTGGATATGCATAACGCGCAGGCACAGCTTCGCGCCATTGAGAGCGGACGCTACGTGCTTCGCGCGGCGAATACGGGAATTTCCTCCCTGATCTCCCATCGTGGCGAGGAAATGGAGAGGATCCCTTCTCATGACGCGGGTATGGTCATCGGGGAGGCAGAGCTTCGGGAGACTCGAACCCTATATAGCTATATTGGGAATACATTTGTTTATTTGTTGATCCTCGTCTTTGTCAACCTGATCGCCTATGACGTAGGTGTAAAGATCAGAAAAATTCTAAAAAAAAGAGGCGTTTTTATTGACAGAGATATGAATTTATGATACAATAATGCTGTGGATTATATCATTAAAAGGAGGAAAAAATATGAAAAAATCCATTCGAATTTTGGCAGTGGCAATGGTTGCTCTGATGCTTTGTCTGTGCCTTGTATCGTGCGGAAAGAAGCTTTCCGGCGAGTATGCCGCCACGGTTGAGGCATTTGGAATCGAGACCGGTAAAAAAATGGAGTTTAGCGGTAAGAACGTAACTATTTCTTACGTAGTAGCGAACCACGAGGTTGCATCGATTGACGGAACCTACTCCATTGAAGATGATAAGATCACTTTTGATCTGATCGACGAGGAAAAGGTAGAGGATAAAGATGCAAAGGCGTTCCTCGCAGATCTGAACGGATCTGTCAGCTTCGAGGAAGGCGATGACTACATCAAGATCGGCGGTGTCAAGTACACCAAGGCTGACTGAAGGTGAAATGAAAAAGAGGTCTGCGAAAGCAGACCTCTTTTTTTACTTTTCGGTGAAATCGCGGTTGTAATTATCCATGCACTCCCGAATGATCTTCTTTGCTTCCTCGGGTCCGAACAGCTCCTTAACGGCGGTTTGCTTGTTCTCCAGCTGTTTATATACCGAGAAGAAATGCATGATTTCGTCAAATATATGCGCGGGTAGCTCGTCGATGGTACGAAAATGGTTGTAGGTGGGATCGGATACGGGAACGGCGATGATCTTGTCATCCAACGCGCCACTATCGATCATTCGCATCACGCCGATGGGGAATACCTGAATCAGTGTCATAGGGTAGATGGGCTGTTCACACAGAACCAATACGTCCAAAGGGTCTCCGTCATCTGCAAAGGTGCGGGGGATAAAGCCGTAATTGGCAGGATAGTGGGTAGAGGTGTACAGCACTCGGTCCAAGCGGAGAAGTCCCGTATATTTGTCCATCTCATACTTGCAGCTGGATCCCTTGGGTATTTCAATGACTGCCGTAAAATTTTCGGGAGAGATGACCGAGGGGTCAATATCGTGCCAAATGTTCATAAGCTGTTCCTTCCTTATTTAACGTAATCAAATTCAAAATCGTAGATGGAAACTGTTTTTCCGTCCGTACAGCCGTGTTCCTCCAGCATGTCGAACACACCGCTGTTTTTGAGGACACGCTGGAAGAAATTAAGGGATTCATAATCCTCAAAATTGATCTGACCCATCAAATTAAACAGCCATTCACCCTCCACATAGAAGGTGTCGTTCTCTCGGCGAATGGTGGTATGGCGTCCTTCCTCCACGTAGGCGTCCTCGGGGGCGTATTCGCTCTGGTAGATCAGGAGAGGGGGAAGCTCGCGAAGCTTCTCCGCGGCAAGTCGGATCATCTCGGAAAGTCCCTCGCCCGTAGCGGCGGAAACGTAAAGCAGATCCCAGCCGTTTTCCTTGACGAATGCTTCAAATGCGGGAATATCCACCAATTCCTCGTCCAGCATATCGGATTTGTTTGCCACAATGATCTGGGGACGTGTGGCAAGCGCGGGGCTGTAACGCTCCAGCTCTCGGTTGATCATGGCGATATCCTCTACGGGATCTCTGCCCTCCATACAGGAGATGTCTACCACATGAAGCAAAAGTCGACAGCGGTCAACGTGCCGCAAAAAGGCGTGTCCCAGTCCTGCGCCATCGGCGGCGCCCTCGATCAGACCGGGTATATCGGCGGCAACAAAGCCGCCCTCACCGCCCGTGGATACCACACCAAGGTTGGGAGAGAGGGTCGTAAAATGATAGTCGGCGATTTTGGGCTTGGCAGCGCTGATACGAGCCAAAATCGAGGATTTGCCCACGCTGGGGTATCCGATCAAGCCCACGTCCGCAAGCATTTTCAGCTCCAGCGTCAGCTCGCGCTCCTCGCCCTTGGTCCCGCTCTTGGCAAACATGGGAACCTGACGGGTGGGAGTGGCAAAATGACGGTTGCCAAAGCCACCGCGTCCACCGCGACAGCAAATGAAATCCGCGCCGTCATTCTCGGTCATATCGTGAATGATCTTACCGCTGGCGGTATCACGGATCAAGGTTCCGGGGGGAACCATGATATAAAGGTCGGGGGCAGTTGCGCCGTGGAACTTTCCACCCTTTCCGTTTCCGCCGTTCTCGGCGATGAATTTGTGCTTATAACGGAAGGCAAGCAGAGTGTTGGTTCCCTCGTCTACACGGAACACGATATTGCCGCCCTTTCCGCCGTCACCGCCATCCGGACCGCCGTGAGAAACGTATTTTTCCCGACGGAAGGAGACGGCGCCGTTTCCACCGTCACCGGCTTTTGTATAAATTTGAACGTTATCTACAAGCATAAGTTACCTCGAATACATGAAATAGAGGAGTAGTTATTTTTCCTCGCCCTTTTCCCGAATGATCAGACGAATGGGCGTTCCTTGGAAGCCGAAGGTCTGGCGCAGGCAGTTCTCCAGATACCGCTGGTAAGAAAAATGGAACAGCTCCGCGTTGTTGCAAAAGATCACGAAGGTGGGAGGCGCCACCGAGATCTGCGTCATATAGTAGATCTTCAGCCGCTTTCCCTTATCGGAGGGAGGCTGGACCTTCATGGTTGCCTCGGCAAGGACATCGTTGAGCATACCCGTGGAGATACGAGTGGTGGCTTGATTGTGTACGTACTTGATATGGTCAAACAACGTATGGATCCGCTGTCCCGTCAGGGCGGACACGTAAACGATGGGAGCGTAGGGCATATATGCCAGAGCCGTACGGATCCGCTCGTTGAAGTGATTGACCGTGTTGTTGTCCTTCTCCACCGCGTCCCACTTGTTTACTACGATAATAGATGCCTTTCCCGCCTCGTGGGCGATCCCCGCGATCTTTTCGTCCTGCTCGGTAATACCCGTATTTCCGTCGATCATGATCAGACATACGTCGGCGCGTTCTACCGCCATGTGAGCGCGAAGAACACTGTACTTTTCGATCTTGTCATTGATCTTGGAGGAGCGACGGATCCCCGCCGTATCGATAAAGGTAAAGGCTCCCGCCTCGTTTTCAATTTTTGTGTCTACCGCGTCACGGGTGGTTCCCGCAATGTCGGAGACGATCAGACGGTTCTGTCCGACGATCTTGTTGATGATCGAGGATTTACCCGCGTTAGGCTTGCCAATGACGGCAACCTTGATGCTGTCGTCTTCCTCCTCGTCCTCCTGCTGCTCGGGAAGGACGGCAAGAACGGCGTCTAACAGATCTCCCGTTCCGCTTCCATGGACCGAGGAAACGGCAATGGGCTCGGTCTCAAAGCCTAACTCGTAGAACTCATAAAATTCGAGGGGAACGCCGCCTACGCTGTCACATTTGTTGATGCAGGGGATAATGGGCTTTCCGCTCTTTTGAAGCATGACGGCGATATCTCTGTCGTCAGCAACAAGCCCTGTGCGGACGTCGCACATGAAGATGATCACGTCGGCGCTTTCAATGGCGACCTCCGCTTGAAACCGCATTTGCTTGAGAATGATGTCATCCGTTTTGGGCTCGATACCGCCGGTATCGATAACACTCAGCTTCTTTCCGCACCACTCGGTCTCCCCGTAAATACGGTCGCGGGTGACACCGGGAGTATCCTCCACGATAGAACGGCGCTCACCGATCAATTTATTGAATAGTGTGCTCTTGCCGACGTTCGGTCTGCCGACAATCGCGATCACAGGTTTTCCCATAGTTATCTACCTTCTTTCTCGTCATTTCCAAGCCCCAATACGGCTCGGATAAATTCCGCGGGATCACTGCCGACGGGGCGGCAGGGAACACCAAGCGCATCGGAGAGCGCTTCGGGTGTCATGTCATCTAAAAATACGTCTCCTTCCGATCGAAGGGCGGCGGAGGGGAATAGAAGCTCGTCTCCGAGTGCCTGTCCGTTCAACTGCTCCCGCAGATCGGTCCCTGTCAAAAGCCCCGCTACCGTGATCTTCTCACCGAAAAATTTGTTTTCAACCGCATAGACGTGAACCGTCAGACCGTTGAATTTTTCTTCCATTGTCCGGCACAGCGCACAAATGTGATCATAGGCGGCAAATCCCGTTGCCACCGATACGGTGCGCGGCGCGTGGAAATCTGAGATGTAATCCTCAGGATGCTCCAGCTCCCACTCGACGCCTGTTTTCATATCGGTCAACATGCCGACGCCATTTTCGATCTGGGCGTATCCCTCATAAAATCCGTCGTCGGGCAGAGGAAGTCCGGCTTTGATATAAAATTCATCGGCAGGGAAGAACAGCCGAGATCCGTATGTATCAAGACAAGCATCACCAAAGGCGTTGACCTGCGCGATAACCGCGGCGCATTCCTCAGAGGTAAAGGAGTCCAGTGGGTACAGCCCATCACGGAATTTTGTCAGCCCTGCAGGAACGACCGAGGTGCTTTCCATGGCGGGATAGAGTGTTGCCAGATCGTGCATGGTACGCGTCAGCTCCTCGCCGTCGTTCAGTCCCTTGCAGAGAACGATCTGACAGCAAAGGGTGATCCCCGCGTCAGCGAGCATCTTCATATAGGAGAGAACTTCTCCCGCTCTCTTGTTTTTCATCATCTTGACTCTCAGGTCAGGATTTGTGGTATGAACCGAAATGTTAACGGGGGAAATGTGCATATCGATGATCCGCTGAATATCCCGCTCCCTTAGGTTGGTTAGGGTAATGTAGTTACCGTGAAGGAAGGAGAGTCGGGAATCGTCATCCTTAAAGTAAAGAGAGGAACGCATACCCTTGGGAAGCTGGTCGATAAAGCAGAACACACACTTGTTCTCACAGGAGTGCTTTTTATCCATCAAAGGGGTTTCGAAATCCAGACCGATATCGTCGTATTCTTTTTTCTTGATCTTGAATTGAAGCGTTTTTTCGCCGCGTTTGACGACAATCAGGATCAATTCCTCTGCCAGATAAAACCGATAATCCAATACGTCGTTGATCTCTTTTCCATTGATCGACACGAGAGAGTCATGGATACGGATCCCCGCTTTTGCGGCGCGGCTTTTGGGGAGTACATCGGTAATCAAAACCATTCTTCGCGTTCACCTCCTTAAAATATGCAGACTTTATCACTATATTATACCACAAAAATCTCTAAATGTCAAAGACTTTTCTTCGGAAAGGAAAATTTTTGCAAAATAATCCCACGAAGCGCGGTTATAAAAGAAGAAATACGGTCATAGGCTTTTACCGTAAAGGTTTTTTGTAAAGGAGAGATGGCAATGAATGACATGGAAGAAATGGGAAGGACGCAACAAAGATATCTGACCGTATCGCTGTGCGACCGAGTAGCGACGTGTGAGGTGAGCGGGGATTATACGTTACCCGATTATCAACCCGAGATCCGCCGTTTGCTCTGGATTAAGCCAACGGTCCTTCCTCCCGCCAAATACGTGGGCGGCGGTCAGGCAGAGCTGAACGGAACGGTAGATTATCAGCTTTTGTATATCGGCGCGGACGGCGGCTTGTATACTGCTCCTCTTTCCGCGGAATACGGCGTAAGCGTTCCGTTGGATCAGATGGGTGAGGTGGATCCCGCCGCGGGCGTGACCGTGTTTGCTACTACCGTGTGCGAGGGGGTTACTCCCCGTGTCAGCGCTCCCAGAAAGCTGAGTATCCGTTCTCGGTTGCGTACGCACATTCGTGCTTTCGGCAGATTGCCCATGGAGGAGCGGATGGACGGAGGTGCCGATCCCGCATCGATTCGCCGTCTGGGGGGCGAGGCGGAGTGTATGGTTGCCGTGAGCGGTGTTTCGGATGTAATTCCTGTAGGCGATGAAATCAACGGCTTGGGAGAGGATATTCGTGTTATCTCCGCAGATGGCTGTGTTTTTTTGAACGAGATCCTTCCTTCCGACGGCATGGTGTGCGGACGGGGTGAGGTTCTTTTGAAGCTGATGACGTGCAGAGAGGACGGAAAAGAGGAGCTTTTGACACGAAAATTGCCCGTAGAAGGTCAGGTGGAGCTGGACGGAATGACAACGGACGGTATGTGTGGAATGACAGGCTGTATCAGCGAGTTGAACGTCAGCGTGGAAGAAGATCGGATCCTATGTGAGATCGGTGTTCTGCTAACGGCAAAAGGAATGTGGAATCGAACGGTACGTTATACGGAGGATCTGTATTCTACGGAGGTAGAGAGTGAGTGTAGCTATCGGGACTATACGCTTCCGGTCGCTCTACAGTGTGAAAACGGAAATATGTCCCAGAGTGAGAGGATCCCTCTGAAGGAGCTGAATCTGCCCGAATCGGCGGAGATCCTTGATGTCTTAGGCAGTGTGACGTGGGATAGCTGTGAGCAGATGGGCGGAAAGCACGTGTTGACGGGGCAGAGCCGCTATCAGCTGCTTTGCCGAAAGGAGTCGGATTACTGGGTATCCGATCTATCCCTGCCTTTGCGGTATGAAATGACGGGATGCGAAGGCACGCCCGTTGGATATGACATGATGGGCGAGGTGCTTTCCGGTCGCGCTCGGTGTGACGGTTCCATGCTGTATCTGGATTCTGAGATCTCTGTGATTGCTGATTTCGTAGGGAAAAAAGAGATCCGCGCGGTCAGCGACGCTCGGTTCGGAGAGAAGCTCGATTGTCGTGGAAACCGCATGGTAGTCTACTATCCCTTGCCGGAGGATACCTCTTGGACGGTAGCGAAGCGGTATCATATTTCTCCCGAAAAATTGTCGGAAAATGCGTCTTATTATTTGATTTAAAAAACAAGACCGTTGCATCGGGTGATGCAACGGTCTTATTTGATCGTTTTTTATTTTTGAGATTTGGGAATATCCACCAAGGTCTTGATGTCTACGGGCATACCGGTGGCGATGGAACGGTTTGCGGCAATTCCCGTCAGGATACTCATGGCTCCGTCGATGTGAGATGCGGCACGATGGAAGGGATCGTATTCAGGCTCGCCGAAGATATCATTCATCATACGAACGTCGCCGCCGCCGTGACCGCCCTTACCCTCCTCGATCGGAACGGTATAGGACTCGCCAAACATGGGGTAGACCGTGATCTTCTTGGACTCAATGTCTCCCTCCAGAGAGGAAGGCCCTTTTCCGTTGACGTAAACTGCTTCCACAACGTCCATTTCAATTCGTCCCTTCGTTCCCGTGATTCCCACACGGAAGCCCTCGTAGGGAGAGTAGGCGTTGAGAGAATAGGACATCTGGGCGCCGTTCTTGTACTGGACAAGAACGTTCATGGTGTCCTCGATGCTGATGTTATCCCCGAATACCGACTGGTCACGAATGTAGCCATCGTCCTTTTCGGCGTTAAGATACATGCCCATCAGAGACGGACTTGCGGTCATATCCAGAGCAAAGGGATCGTCCTTGGCGTTCTCTTGTCCGTAAACACGGGAATAGAACTTGGTAACTCCTCTTTCCTCGGCGTTTTCTCTGCCGTAGAATTTCAGATCTCCAAGAGCAAAGACACGGCTGGGATAGGTGCCAAGCCAATAGTTGACCAAGTCAAAGTGGTGGGTGGACTTGTGAACCAGGAGTCCGCCACTGTTTCTCTTATCCCTATGCCATCTGCGGAAGTAGTCAGCGCCGTGAGAGGTGTTCAGCAGCCACTCAAAGTGAACCTGAGTGATCTTGCCGATGGTATCGTTCATGATCAACTCGCGGAGCTTGGTGTTGTGGGGGGCGTAACGGTAGTTGAAGGTTACGCGCAGATTCTTGCCCGTCCGCTCAATGCAGTCAAGGATCGCCTGACACTTCTCGGCATCCATGGTCATGGGCTTCTCGGAGATGACGTCGCAGCCCATCTCCATTGCCTTGATGATGTATCTGTGATGAGTACGGTCAATGGAGGTTACGATCACGATGTCGGGCTTAGTCTCCAGGATCATCTTTTCAAACTCATCGGCTCTATAGGTAGGGACGGGTGGGTGGTCATACCGCTCCTGAAGCTTCAGGTTCGCATAATCCATTCTGGTTTGATTGATATCGCAAAATCCAACCAACTCGGAGGTCTCTCTGTAGGTTTGCGCTACGGAGGCATAGAAATGTCTTGCTCGTCCACCAAGTCCGACCTGTGCATAGCGGGTTTTTTTCATGTGTTTTATTCCTTTCTCCACAAAGAAATTTTTGTTGTTTGACGGTTTACGATTTCCGTTGTTTTTATTGTATATTATCTAACGGAAAAGTCAAGAAGATATCAATTTTTTCTTGTTTGAAGTGGAAAATGGTCAATAAATTACAAATTGTCAAGGGAGTGATTGACAAAGGAGAGTCTTTGTGCTATAATTGCAACAAAAAAAGTATATTTGTTAATGTTAGAAAAGAGGATCCAATGAAAAAGTTTTTGTCAGTATTTTTAGCAGTCCTTCTGCTTATCTCGATCCTTTCCGGCTGCGCCAAGGAAATGGGAGAATCGGCGGGATCTGATGGCTTGGTGGAAACGGAATCGGATGAGCCAAAGGAATCCGAGCAGGAATCCGAGGCGGAGTCTGAAAGACAACCGCAAGATTCCGAGCCTCCCAAGGTGGACGATAAAAAGACCGCTGTGGATGATCCCTTTGATGCATCAAAAATAACCGGGACAAAATATTCGATCAATAGCGCGGCAAATTGGTTTAAAAGGCTTGATCCCCGTATGGAAGCTACCGAGAATTATGTGACTTGTGATTGGAGTGCGTCCGGGATCGAGTTCATTGCCGATTGCGAGGGGGACGTTACCTTTCATATTAACGTAACCGCCTCGATGCATAGCGCGACTAAGACCAAGGGGTGTTACTTTCGAGCCTACGTTGATGGGGCAGAATATAAGAACGGAAGCTCCCCTTACTATGACGTGTCTGCCTCGGCAATAACGCTCAAGGGACTGACGAGGGGCACTCATACGATTCGTATCGTGAAGGCTACGGGCTATCAGCTGGCACTTACGGAGCTGGTAGCGGTATATCTTACGGGAACCGTAAATCAGACCGCCCCCGCGAACCGGGAGCTTTTTATCGAATTTGTTGGTGACAGCATCAGCTGCGGTTGGGGACTTGTTGGTAACCATAATGGGGCGTACACCGATCAGGATGCGACCTTGGCATATCCTTATATGCTCGCAAACGCACTCAACGCGGACTATTCCATCATCGGAGTTTCCGGACAGGGACTTGTGGTGGGAAATCCTCAGATCGATGACGCGTACAAATATGCAAGCATTAAGCGTTCGAAAACCCAAGAATACAGCTTTGAGCGTAAGGCGGATGTTGTGATAATCAATGCGGATACCAACGACGCCGGCAAAAAGGCGGCCATCGCGACGTATATCAATGAATTGAAGACCCTTGTGGAGTATGTTCGTGAAAAGAACGGTGAAGATGCGAAGATCGTTCTTGTTTGCAATATGATGAGGACGAAGTACTCCGACAAAATAGAAGAACTTGTAAACACCCTTGGAGGAGCTGCGGAAAACTACTTCTATTTTAAGGCTGCTAAATGCAACGGTGATTATGTTGGACACCCCAACGAAGAAGAACATGCATCATATGTAAATTTTTTGAAGGATATTATAGATTGATCGATCCTTCATCGTGGAAAATGACTCCCGTTTATCTGAATGAAAACGGATCGATAACCTCGGAGAAAAAACACGTGATCTTCAAGCATTACGTATGGCTCGGTGTATTGTAAGTCCGGATTCGAACCCCGATTTGCGCCCATTGATTTCGGTACTTTACCATTCCGCGAAGCGCAAATGCATCAAATGCAATGCATTTGAGGGGTTCTTCATCGTACAGTGACCTTGCCAAACAAAAGAACACCATGCCTTATGGCTCGGTGTATTGTAAGTCCGGATTCGAACCCCGATTTGCGCCCATTGATTTCGGTCCTTTACTGTTCCGCGAAGCGCAAATGCATCAAATGCAATGCTTTTGAGGGGTTCTTCATCGTACAGTGACCTTGGCAAACAAAAGAACACCATGCCTTATGGCATGGTGTTCTTTTGTTTGGCAGGGGCAGGAGGATTCGAACGCGCGACCCACGGTTTTGGAGACCGGTACTCTACCAGCTGAGCTATACCCCTGTGTCAATGACCTAACTATTATATCACATCTTTTTTTATTTTGCAAGA
>JAZNVA010000084.1:0-11495 GCA_045592565.1 Eubacteriales bacterium
ATTCGGAATTCCACACCCTCATGCTCAAAAACGCCGCTTGATGTATAACTGCCGTGAATGTGCCCGAAATAACACCGCTTGATGGAGTATTCTTTAAGGAGAGAGAGGATCTCTGCGCATTCAAAATCGCTCCAAACAGGAGGGAAATGCAAAAAGACCAGGATCTCCTTTTCGTTTTCTTTTTGAAGCCTTTTGGCGGCATCAAGGGACATGCGCAGGCGAATGACCTCTCGGTTGATGATCTTCTCGTAATCTACGTTTTGCGATGCAGTCTGCATAGCTCGGTCGGTAAACCATCCGCGAGAGCCCGCAAGAATATAATTCTCAGACACTATCGCGTTGTTGCTTAACAGTTCGATCCGATCCATACCGTGCTCGGCAAAGAATTTTCCCATTTTTGAGGCGGTGCTCCACCAAAAATCGTGATTTCCCTTCATCAGGATCTTTTGGCCGGGAAGCGCGTTGATCCAAAGCAGATCCTCCTTGGCGTCCTCCAGAGTCAGCGCCCACGAAATATCGCCTGGAACGATGACAGTATCCTCCTCAGCGACAACGCGAGACCAGTTCTTTTGAATTTTTTTAACGTAATCATGCCAGCGATTGCCAAAGATCTCCATGGATTTTTCGCCGCTTTTGGTATCCAAATGCAGATCCGCTATTACAAAAAGTGCCATGTGACCTCCTGTTTCTCTGATTTTGAATGATTGTTTTGCTCCTTGTACATACTAATACTATATCATACAAAGGAGGTAGCAAAAAAATGAATTGTGGAAATGAAAAGCGCGGATGCGGAACCGATGGCACAAAGGATCACATCAAGGGTATCCGTTGTGACGTGAAGAACTGCGTCTATCACGATTGCGAGACCTATTGCACCGCAACCCAGATCGCAGTGGGCCCCAGCAGCGCCACCACCAGCGCGGACACTGTTTGCGCGACCTTTAAGGAAAGAAAGTAACCTTGTCCCCAAAAGGGTTGCCGCCTTTGCGCGGCAACCCTTTTGATATTACATAAAGCTGTAGACAGCAGATAGCATATCCTCCGCCTCGATTACGGTGTCAAAGCGGATCTCTTTTTCTGCAAGCCCGCGAAGGGGAAGCGTGATCGCGGTTCCGCTGAGTGCGGACAGATCGTCAAGCGCTCCCGTATCGGCGGAAGCCTCCTTGCCAGTGATGGAGGTGTAAACATCGGCGGCAAACTTGTAGGGACTTGCGGTGGATGCTACGATCATCTTGCGGCAGTCGCCTGTTTGCTCCGCATATTGCTCCGCACAGGACAGTGCGACAGAGGTGTGTGTATCTGCCAGATAACCATCCTTTTCATAGAAGCGGCGAAGCGTTTCAGCGGTCATTTTTTCGTCGGCATAGAAGCCCACAAAATTCTCGTCGATCAATGCCTTGATCTCAGGCGATACAGTATATGCGCCGTTTTCGCTCAGCTGCTTCATGTAAGCGGCGGTGGTGTTCGCATCGGAAACAAAATAAAGCAGACGCTCCAGATTGCTGGAAATGAGAATATCCATGGAGGGAGACATGGTGAGATGGAAATCACGGTTGCGGTCGTAGGTTCCCGTGGTGAGAAACTCGGTGAGCACGTTGTTGGCGTTGGAGGCACAGATCAGCTTACCGAGGGGCAAGCCCATTTTCTTTGCCAGATAAGCGGCAAAAATGTTTCCGAAGTTGCCTGTGGGAACACAGACGTTCACTTCCTCACCGTATTCGATCTCTCCGCGGCTCAGCAGATCGCAGTATGCGGAAACATAATAAACGATCTGAGGCGCAAGTCTGCCCCAGTTGATGGAGTTTGCACTGGAAAGGATATATCCGTTCTCCAAAAGTTTTTTCTTGGCTTCCGCGTCGGAGAAGATCTTTTTGACACCGTTCTGGGCATCGTCAAAGTTGCCCTTGATGGCGCAAACGTTGACGTTGTTACCCGTTTGGGTTGCCATTTGGAGCTTTTGCACCTTGCTGACACCATCAACGGGATAGAATACCATGATTTTGATTCGATCAATATCCTTGTACCCCTCCAGAGCAGCCTTGCCCGTGTCGCCCGAGGTGGCAACCAGAATCAGCGCGGTGTTTTCCTCGCCTGTCTTGACCAAGGCGCGAGAAAGCAGACGGGGCATGATTTGAAGCGCCATGTCCTTAAATGCCGCAGTGGGACCGTGCCAAAGCTCCAAGGAGTAGAGTCCGTCTCTCACCTTTACCAGTGGAGCGGCTCCTCCCGGGAAGGAGGTCTCCGCGTATGCCGCGGCGCAATCCGCTTCCAACTCCTCCGCCGTGTAATCGGTCAGGAATTTGGACAGCACGTAGGAAGCGCGCTGAGGATAGCTTTTTTCGCAAAGGTCTCGGATCTCCGCCTCGGAAAGCGAGGGCAGTGCTTCGGGAACGAACAGTCCGCCGTCGGCGGCAAGTCCCTGCTTGATGACCTGAGCGGATTCAAATGATGCTTTTTTTTCATCTCTTGTACTAAAGAATTTCATGAATCTGTATTGCCTTTCTATAATTTGCAAAAGTTAGGCGGCGTTCTTTACGCGCCGAATGCATCGGGAATATGGTTGAGTTTGAGTAGCTTTCCCGTATCTTTTTCCAGATAGACCTCGATGACGTCCATTCGCGGTTGCTTTCCTTTTGAGGGATTCTCCCGCAGGTAATCCTGCGCCGCGCGCAAGGTTCTTGCTTGCTTCTGCCTGTCCACGGCTTGTGCGGGAGAGCCGAAGGGAAGATAAAGGTCATCGGAGGAAGCGGATCGAGTCTTGACCTCCACGAAAACGATAAAGCGCTTATCGGTGACGATCAGATCAAGCTCGTTGTGAGACAGGTGTTTGTTTTTTTCCAGAATGCGATATCCGTTTTTTTTGAGATATTTCGCGGCGAGCTTCTCGCCATACGCGCCGATCTCACCCCTCGTCATGATCGTTCATCCTCCAAAAAACGAATGAATTTGGTTCGGTGAATGGGGGCGGGACCATAAGTACGAAGGGCATTCATATGCTCTTTTGTGCCGTATCCCTTGTGCTTCAGAATTCCGTATTGCGGATATTGCCGATCCAAATCTGCGCACATGCGATCCCTTGTGACCTTGGCGAGGATCGACGCGGCGGCAATGGAGGGCGAAGTGGCATCTCCGTGTACGACCGCGCGGACGGGAAGGGGAAAATCGCGGGAGATGTTTCCGTCAATGAGGGCAAAATCCGCCTGTACAGGAAGTGATGCAATGGCACGTCTCATAGCGAGAAGGGTTGCCTCCAAAATGTTGGTCTCATTGATCTCCTCCACAGAGGCTTCCGCAATGGAATACGCTACGGCAGACCGACAGATTACATCGTATAGCGCGTCTCGCTTTTTCTCGGTAAGCTTTTTGGAGTCGTTCAATCCATCAATATAAAGTCCGTCGGGGAGGATCACGGCGGCGGCGACCACGGGCCCGCACAGAGGTCCTCTACCTGCTTCGTCTACGCCACAGACCACCCCAAATCCTTGCTCGTGCAGCTCGTGCTCCAGTTGATATTCTAAAACAGCCATGGCTTACCTCACCTGATCCAAAGAGATCCGCCCGATCTTGGCGGCGCGGAACTCATCCAGAAGCATATTGGCGGTCCGCTCGGTATTGACCTCTCCGCCCGACACGAGAAAACCTCGTTTTCTGCCGATCAGGGTGAGCAGATCGTAGTTGTCCGCTTCCTCCGCAGAGGGGATCTCCTCTAATTTGTATCTGGTCTTGAGCAGATCGGGATAATGCTCCCGTAACCTGCCGCAAAGAGCGGTGGCGATTTCCTCAATGTCCAGAATATCGTCCTTAATGGCGCCTGTAACGGCAAGATTCTCGCCTACGGTCTGATCATCAAATTTTGGCCAGAGTACCCCCGGCATATCCAGCAGAAGAATACCGATGTCGGTGGCTACCCATTGCTTGTTCAGTGTTACGCCCGGACGGTTTTCCACTTTTGCTTTTTTGTTGCCGCACAGCCGGTTGATCAAGGAGGATTTCCCCACGTTGGGGATCCCCACGACCATCGCCTTGAGGGAACGTCCGCTCATGCCTTTTTCCTCATAGCGAGTCAGTTTTTCCTCGCAAAGCTTTCGCAGGGCAGGAGCGATCTGAGAAAGTCCCGCACCCGTAACACAGTCAGTCTCAATGCAAACGGTATTCTCATTGGTCAGCCGTCGGATCCATTCCTTTGTGACGGCAGGATCGGCAAGCGATGCCTTGTTCAGCAGAATGATGGAGGGCTTTGCGGCGCAAAGGCGGGATATCTCGGGGTTGCGGGAGCTGTAAGGGATCCTCGCGTCCAGAAGCTCAATGACGGCATCTACGTTTTTCAGATTCTCAGTGATCAGGCGACGGGTTTTAGCCATGTGTCCCGGGAACCATTGTATAATCGGGGAAGGCATGAAAGTCCTCCTTTCGGTTTGCTTTTTTGTTATTCTACCGTTCCCAAACGGGAAAGGGGAGTGGCACGGAACAAGACCTTGCCAAGTACCCGTCTGGTGTCTACCATACCGATCACGGCGGTATAACGGCTGTCGGAGGAATTGTTGCGGTTGTCGCCAAGGACAAAGATGTGTCCTTCGGGGACGGTATAGGTGTGCGTTCCGCCAAAGATCTGATGTCCCTCATATTTCATATAGGGCTCCTTTAAAACCGATTGAGAGCCGTCGGTATGAGTGATGGTTACCTTCATGGTGTCGGGGAAGTAATCCAGCGTTACAGTCTCCCCCTCGGTGGCGATCACACGCTTTACGATGGGCTCATTCAGTGCAAATACGCCAGATCCCGTCTGATGGAAAACGATCACGTCACCGCTTTGGGGTTCGTAAAAAAGATCGGAAACGATCAGCTTTTCCCCTTCAAAAAGAGTATTTTCCATAGACTCACCTTCTACCGTGCAAATGCGGAACAGGAAGGAGAAAAGAAGCATGACAAAAGCGATAGAGACCACAAAGATCTCCATATAGTCCACGACTTCCTTTTTCCACGACGCTTTTTTGCTCGACGCTTCGGCGAGAGCGGTTTCGGGTTCTTTTATGAGCTCGTCATGGTTGTCCTGTTGTTCAGGTGTATAATCAGACATACGATTCCTTTCCGAAGCAAAAGCTTCCGAATCATTTTTGAATCAGCTTTTCCATTAAGGTATATCCGTTGGGAACGTAATACTTGGTTTCTGCTGCGGAAAACTCATCAAAGGCAGCAACGCCCGCGAATTGCTCATTCGAGGAATAGATCAGGAAGGGAACGGGGCTGGAGCTGTGTGTACGGATACGAATGGGAGTAGGATGATCGGGCAGGATCATGATCTTAAAGGGCTCTCCGCAACTCTCCAGATAAGAGAGAACGGGGGCGAGGATCTTCCTGTCGATCAGCTCGATAGCGCGCACCTTATTTTCAATCTCGGCACGGTGACCGCACTCGTCGGGGCCTTCTACGTGAACGTAGACCAGCTCCTTGCCGCGGCGGAAGGCGTCGATAGCGGCATTTGCTTTGCCCTCGTAATTGGTGTGTACGTTGCCCGTCGCACCCTCTACGTCAATGGATTCCATTTCGGCGCAAAGGCCGATGCCCTTGATCAGGTCGACCGCGGAAATTACTGCCGCGTCCAGATTCCATTTTTCCTTAAAGGAGGGGAGTTGAGGCTTCTTACCGGGGCTCCAGAGCCACGCGGAGTTGGCGGGCTTGAGCCCTCTTGCCTTTCGCTCCAAATTGACGGGGTGATTCTTCAGGATCTCATAGCTTTCTTTCATCAGCTTGAGAAATTCCTCTCCGCCATCCTCGACACGGGGAAGATAGTCTCCGATGCGCTTGCCCAGAATATCGTGGGGACGCATAAAGTTATATTTGTCGTTTCCATTCTTCCAGATCAGACAGTGGCGGTAGCTGACACCGGTATAGAATCTGCGGAGCTCGTTGCCAAGCTTTTCCTCAAGTGTCTTGATCAAAAGATCCGCCTCGGGTGTGGTGATCTCATCCGCGCTGTGATCCAGAATGATCCGATCCTCGTAGGAATCCTGTTCCTCGGTCAGTGTGACCACGTTGCAGCGATATGCCGTTTCATCGGGCTGCATTTCGATGCCCATACTCACTGCCTCCAGAGGAGAGCGCCCCTTGGAATAGATCTTGGGATCAAAAGAAAGAATTGCCATATTGGCTGTATCGCTTTCGGGCACCATGTCGTCGGGGACGTTGGATACGGTTCCCACCACGGATTTTGCCGCCAAGGCGTCCATATGGGGTTTATTTGCTGCCTGCATGGGAGTTTTATTTCCCAGTTGAGCAATGGGCTCATCAGCCATGCCGTCGGGAATCAGAACAAGATACTTCATGATTATGACCTCACTAAAAAAATTCATATCTATTATAACATATTTTTGAAGTATTTACAATGTTTTTTAAAAAATATTTGCCGTCAAATTTCATGAAAATACCAAGCGGACGTTTGCCATTTTCTCCCTGGATTGAAAAAATGGCAAAAGATCGAATGTCTGCAAAAGAAAAAGCACCGAAAATAAAAAAAGGTCTTGTCAAACGTGGAAAAAGAGTGTATAATACTTTATTGGAATATTCGGGTAAAATACCCTATGAAAAGAAAGGATATCAAAATGGCAGAAGAATGTACTCATAACTGTTCTACCTGTTCTGCGGGTTGCTCATCAAAGGAGAAAAACAGTCTCAAGGAACAGCCTCACGAGCTGAGCAGCATCAAGCACGTGATCGCCGTGGTCAGCGGAAAAGGAGGCGTCGGAAAATCCCTGGTAACCTCTATGCTGGCGGTCAGTATGCAGAGACTGGGTTATAAGACCGCGATTCTGGACGCGGATATCACAGGTCCCTCGATCCCTAAGGCGTTCGGCTTGAAGGCTGGTGTGGAGGGAGATGACCATGGAATGATCCCCCCCAGCACCACGTCAGGCATCGATATTATGTCCATCAATCTGATGATGGAGGACGAAACAAAGCCCGTAGTGTGGAGAGGCCCCGTTATTGCGGGAGCGGTAAAGCAGTTCTGGACCGATACGATCTGGCACGATATTGACTATATGTTCGTGGATTGCCCTCCCGGAACGGGTGACGTACCCCTGACGGTGTTCCAGTCAATCCCGATCGACGGTATCGTGATCGTCAGCACCCCTCAGGAGCTGGTTTCCATGATCGTTTCCAAGGCGGCGCACATGGCGGATATGATGGACATTCCCGTTTACGGTTTGATTGAGAATATGAGCTATGTGACCTGTCCTGATTGCGGAAAGCAGATCAAGGTCTTTGGCGATAGCCATATTGACGAGATCTCCGAGAAGTTCGGATACGATCTGTTGGCGCAGATCCCCATGGATCCCAAGCTGACGGCTCTTGTGGATAAGGGCTGGATCGAAATGATGGATAACACCTATCTGGAGAGCGCCGCCGAGGTTCTGGTCAACAGAACCAAGAAGCAGTAATCTATGGGATTGGATCTGGGAACGGTCCACCTTCACCATGGCTTGATGTTGGCGCCTATGGCGGGGGTGAGTGACCGTACCTTTCGATTGCTTTGTCGACGCTTTGGCGCGGAGTATACCGTCAGCGAAATGGTATCTGCCAAAGCACTCTGCTTCGAGCAGAGAGCCAAGAGACGGGAAGCGACCGTAGGAGGAACGGCTCCTCTGGCGGCGGTAACGCGGGCGGAAGCCCCCATGGCAGTGCAGCTGTTTGGCTCCGAGCCGGAATTTATGGCAGAGGCAGCGAGACTTTTGGAGGAGGGCTCCTATCAGGGCTGTCTTTCCGAAATTTCGCCTGTGGCGATCGATATTAACATGGGCTGTCCCGTTAGAAAAATCACATCCAACGGTGAGGGAAGCGCGCTGATGAGGAATCCCGAACTGGCAGGCGAGATCGTTGCCGCGGTCAGCCGCGCGGTCAAGCTCCCCGTTACGGTAAAGATCCGAGCGGGCTGGGATCGGGATTCGGTCAATGCCCCCGAGCTTGCAAAAATTCTGGAGCAGGCGGGAGCTGCCTTGATTTGTGTTCACGCAAGAACCAAAGAACAGCTCTATACCCCCGGAATCGATCTGTCCGTGATCAAGCGAGTTAAGGAATCGGTTTCCATTCCCGTCATCGGAAACGGAGACGTATCCTGTGGTCGTGATGCCGTGGAAATGATGAAAAAAACGGGCTGTGACGGTATTATGATCGGCAGAGGAGCCATGGGAAAACCGTGGGTGTTTACCGAAATAACTGCCGCATTGGAAGGAAAGAACTTCTCGCCACCTACAGTGGAGGAGCGGTTGACGATCGCAAGGGAGCAGATGACGGAGATGATCGCGCATAAGGGCGAGAGAGTCGGACTTGCGGAGGCAAAGAAGCATATGGCTTGGTATCTCAGTGGGATCCGAGGTGCCGCGGCGGCGCGAAGTGCTGTTATGACCGCTTCCTCGTCAGAGCAAATTTGCGAAATTTTTGAAGAGTTGATCCAAAGTAACCGAGCGGAGGGCGAATGAGGGGAAGAAAAAACAGAATTGTCGTGATCTCCCGAAATGCGGTGATGGCGGACTTCTTTCGGATGGAGGCGCAAGCCTGTGGCTGCCCGATCCGTGTCGTGGATAAGCCCCCTGCATCACTTCGTGACTTTGAACGTGTCGTTTTAGACTCGGAGGTGGGGGTTTGTGTATCCGATCACGCCGATTGCCTCGTGGCGGTCATCGTAAACAATAAAGAAGCAATGATGCCGATCACCTTCCAAGAGTGTTGGGAATGGCCTGTCTCGGTAGAGACGGTCCGTGCCTTTTTTGAGGGGATGTCAGCTGAAATTGACGGGGAAAGAGAACCCGATGTGCCGAACGTGTACCTGCTATCCAATGAGAAAAGGGAATTGTTGTACTGCAATCGAAGGATCACCCTTACTCCTCATGAATGGCGAATTCTTATGTTGCTTGGGGAAAGCGAGGGAGCGATCGTTTCACGGGATCGTTTACGGGAAGCCTTGGGCGATGAGCAGGGAAATATGGTGGACGTTTATATCCACCATCTTCGTAAAAAGCTGGAGGAAGACCGCGGTGTCCGTTTGATTTATACCGTAAGAGGCAGGGGATACCGTCTCGATTTGCGCATGAAGGATCTATGCCTTTGAATAAAACCGTTCCGTCAAGTCTGAAGCGGAACGGTTTTTTATTGCTTTTTTACAAATTTTTTGTAAAAAATTCACATGGAAAACAAAAGTTTTTTGTCGGATTTTGTTGACTTTGCGGATCTTTCGTGTTATAATTGAAAGGATGAATGGACGGGCATGAAAATGTATCGTTCGCTCAAAAACAAATTCAACATGGAGGAGATCACATGGCTAAAAATCTTGTCTACGACATCCACGACAAACCCAAATTTGGCAACCTACTCATTTTTGCCTTTCAGCAGTTGCTTGCAATTATGGCGGCAACCATTGTTGTTCCCGTAATTGTGAACGGAAGCACAGGGGCAAACCTGTCCCAGTCCGCCGCGCTCTTCGGCGCGGGCATCGGTACGCTTGTGTATCAGCTTTTCACCAAGTTCCGCAGCCCCGTATTTTTGGGCTCTTCCTTTGCTTTTATCGGTTCTATGGTAGCCGCGTTCGCAGGTGGTGTATCCATGTGTCTGGGCTATCTCGGACTGATCATCGGTGCCGCCTTTGCGGGACTGGTCTACGTCGTTCTCGCACTGCTTGTAAAATTCGTCGGAGTCGGCTGGATCAATAAGCTGATGCCCGCCGCTGTTATTGGTCCCACCGTTGCGCTCATCGGTCTTTCTCTGGCAGGCGCAGCGATCAAGGATGTTTTCTCTTACGGCCCTCAGGATGCAAACGGTTCTTTCATTATGACAGGTAATATTTGGGCATCCTTTGTGTGCGCTATCGTAACCTTCATTGTGGTTGTTCTTTGTTCTACCTACGGCAAGAAGATGACCAAGCTGATCCCCTTTATCATCGGTGTTCTGGCGGGATATGCAGTAGCAGGTGTGTTCACCATCATTGGCTATGCGGCGGAGATCGATGCGATCAAGGTAATCAATATTGCCCCCTTTAAGGCGCTTGTAGACGGCGGAGTTTCCCTCAAGACCTTCCTGGCAGTTCCCGACTTTACTTTCCTGACGGCGATTGATGGAATCAAGGAGTTCGAGTGGAGCTATCTGGCAACCGTTGCGGTAGCATACGTTCCCGTTGCATTCGTGGTATTTGCGGAGCATATTGCCGATCACAAGAACCTTTCTTCCATCATTGATAAGGATCTTTTGGAGGATCCCGGTCTGCACCGCACTCTTCTTGGTGACGGCATTGGTTCCTTTGCCGGCGCGATCTTCGGTGGCTGTCCCAACACCACCTACGGTGAGTCGGACGGATGCGTAGCAATCACTCGCAACGCGTCAGTGATTACCATTACCACTACCGCCATCATGGCGATCTTGATTTCCTTCGTATCTCCCTTCGTTGCCTTCCTGTCTTCGATCCCCGGCTGCGTGATGGGCGGTGTTTGTATCACTCTGTACGGATTTATTGCGGTTTCCGGACTGAAGATGATCCAGAAGGTTGATCTTGAGGACAATGCGAACCTCTTTACTGTATCCGCGATTCTGATCCCCGGTATCGGAGGCATGGCGATGGCAATCGGTAAAGTAACCATTACCGCGGTCGCTTGCTCTTTGATCCTCGGAATCATCGTGAACGTTATTCTTCACAGAAAGAAAGCATAAAAGAGAACCCTAACCAAAGAGGAATATACCATGAAAAATTATGAAAATGTCGTTATTTTCGACCATCCCCTGATCCGTCATAAGATCGCCATTCTCCGAGACGAGAATACCAGCATGAAGGAGTTCCGCGAGCTGGTGGAGGAGATCACTACCCTGATGACCTATGAGTGTCTGAAGGAGGGGGTTCCTACCACGCAAAAAGAGGTGAAAACGCCTCTGGAGGTTTGTACGCAAACCATCGTTAAGGATAACGCGATCGCGATCGTACCGATCCTTCGCGCGGGCTTGGGTATGGTGAACGGAATCCACGTGCTGTTTCCCTCGGCAAAGGTGGGACATATCGGTATGTACCGCAATGAGGAGACGCTGGAGCCTCAGACCTATTACTGTAAGCTGCCGGATGAAATCGAGGATAAGCTGGTGTTGGTCGTTGATCCGATGCTGGCAACAGGCGGTAGTGCCTGCGACGCCATCAAGGCGCTGAAGGAGAGAGGCTGTAAGCATATCAAGTTTATGGCGATCATCGGCGCTCCCGAGGGGGTCTCCCGTGTGGCGGAGGCTCACCCCGACGTGCAGATTTACGTGTCCACCCTTGATCGTTGTCTCAATGATAAGGGATATATTCTCCCCGGACTCGGAGATGCGGGGGACCGTCTGTTCGGAACAAAATAACAAACAAAACCCAAAGCGGATCGCAATTAGCGATCCTCTTTCTTTATCTGTATTAGAGGTGTATTACTGATCCTCAAAAAAACGAACCGCTTGAGGAAATCTTGGGGAGGTATCAAAGAAGCGATCCAATA
>JAZNVA010000085.1:0-2995 GCA_045592565.1 Eubacteriales bacterium
ACTCGCTTGCCCACAACGTCAATGTCTTCAATGGTTTTCTTGTTGTAAGTCATCAGTATATCCACCTTTCAAAAAATTTCAAAGTTTACCACATATTACTATACCACAAAATCCCTTTAATATCAAGTAGAAATTGTGAAAAAAATAACTTTTTTGTGTTTTTTTCGTTTTTTTAAAAAATTCTTAACAAACTTTTGAATATCTATGATATAATAATCTCAAATAAAAGAAAAAAAGGAGATATCTATGAGACCGATTGGAATCAACCATCGCGCCATTGGTGGTATCAGCGACAACGACTTCATCAAAGCCGCATCTGAGCTGGGCTTTGAAAATATGTTTACGCTCGTAGCAGATTCGGATGCCGAGCAAGCGGAATGGGCAAACCTGATCGCCAAATACGGTATGACCTACGAGACCATTCACGCCCCCTGGAAGGGCATTAACAACATGTGGCGGGAGGGTGAAAAGGGAGACGCCGCCCTTCATATGCTGACCAATGCCATCGACCGTTGCGCGCTGGTGGGAGCCCCCATCGTCGTCGTCCATCTGTCCTCCGGCCTGACACCTCCTCCCGTTACCGATCTGGGACGGGCTCGCTACACACAGGTGGTGGAGCACGCGCAAAAGAAGGGCATCATCGTTGCCTTTGAGAATCAGAGGTTCCTTTCCAACATTTCCTGGGCGTTCGAGACCTTCTCCCCCGCTGATTCGGTTGCCTTTTGTTGGGACTGCGGACACGAGTCCTGCTTTGCTCGCGGAAGAGAGTATATGCCTCTCTTCGGCGATCGCCTGATCTGCACCCATATTCACGACAACTCCGGTGAATTTGACGCCGACAATCACCTGATCCCCTTTGACGGTATGATCAACTATCATCGTTTTGCCGAGCATATTCGCAAGGCGAATTACAAGGGCTGTCTGACACTGGAGGTCTGCGAGCCCAACAGCAAAAATTACGTGGGAATGGATCCCTACGTTTATCTGGAACGCGCTGCAGCAGCCGCCAAAAAACTCCGCACGATGGTGGACGGACAATAAAAGAAGAACCGCAGACAATTGTCTGCGGTTCTTCCTTGTTATAGGATATTGGGCGTAACTGCCGCATCCCAAAAATTAATATGGGGCATATTCAGGGGCTCCTTGTTGTCCGCGCCCCTTCCGTTATAAGGAAGAAGCGTCTCCTCCAGCTCGGCAATCGATTCCACCTCTCCGTTTACGTATCCGAGAATACGGTCCCGTGCCGAGCGCAGGCGGAACAAAAGCGCGCCAAAGCGGATTTCGGGCACGTCAAATCCGTGAGGCTTATTCTCCTTATACCAGAGCTTGCGGAAGGAAACGGCAAACTTTTCGATACCGTCGATTGCCTTCATGTAATCCCCGATCAGGGCTCGAAGTGCATCCTTATCCTTTGCCTGGTATGCCTCTCTGGTCCGCACACCAAGATCGTGCTTATAGGCAAGAGCGCGACACAATGCCGCCTGGCTCTCAAAAAGATAGCCGTACTGACTGCTCTTGGCAGCCTCCTTCAAGTTCGCTTCCATTTCCCTATATTCCTCTTTAAAGGATCTATGAACGCATGGATCGATTATACCCATCAGGGGATCATTATACAACAGAGACGTATGTACCGCTGACGCGTAATCGACTCTGTCCATCGGTCCCATATCCAGGGGGATATCCAAAAGCATCATATCGTCAAAGCGCTCTCCGAGGATTTCCTCAAATTCTGCCTTGATCTGCTCCATATTATCCACGCCGTCATAGAACCGACGAACCGCGTACAGGGACGGCAATAGCGCGTAGAAGGAGCAAAGCTTTCCGTAATTGCCCCATGCGGTCATGAGAATATTGTCCACGCCGCGCTCAACGCAGGATTCCATCGCAGGCTTCATGCTCCGCATCGTCCAGTTATTATTGGGACAGAAGCCGATCCATGCCCAGGCACCGCCGGCAAACCATTTTTCTCCGCCGAATCTGGCATGGGAATCCAGCATTGCGTCGTATCTTGCCTTGTCATCGGAGTAGTAATCCCAATAAACCTGATCCACACCATCGGGACATGCGGCAAGCACCTCGTCGGTAATAATGTTTGGATCATAGCTGTAATATTTCCCGTTATTGACCAGACGGTAAAACATATCCGACCACATCATGGGCTTAAATCCATATTTCTCCGCAAGAGCGATCACTCGCTCCAAATGACGCCGAAGAATATCAAACCGATTTTCATACCCGTGTTTATCCTGATATTTTCCACGGCCTAACATATGCGCCTCATCCATACCGATATGGATTCGATCGGTAGTAAAGCATTCCCGCAGGCTGCGAAACATATTTTCGATCAACTCGTAGGTTTTTTCCTCATCCACCAAAAGGATCGCTGCCGTATCGTTTACCGAGCTGTAGGTTTTCCATTTGAACATCTGATTCAGATGCGCCAGCGTCTGCATACAGGGAATGACCTCTACGCCAAGCGAATCGCAAAAGGAAACGATCTCTCTCAGCTCATCCTGCGTATATTTTCCGCGAAGATAGCCAAAATACGGCTCCTCGGGGATCTCGTAGGTATCCTCCATATACAGTTGGATCATGTTATAACCCATTTTCTTCAAAACTACGGCAAGGTTCTTCACCTCATCTACATTCATCACCGCATTTCTGGACATATCCAGCATAACACCAAACCGTCTTGACATTTTCTTACCTCCGAATTTCAGATTCTGCTATGTATTGAACACGAAAATATTATACCATACCGTGGAAGAAAAAGCAAGATAAAAACAAAAAAAGCAGTCCGTTGACTGCTCTCTCTATAAAGCAATGTTCACAAAAAACCGAACAAAGGATTGTGTGAGTGAGAAATCGAAACTCAAGAAATTTGTACGTAGTTGAACTAAAAAGTTCAAGCCCTCGGTCTATTAGTATCGGTCAGCTAAACACATTACTGTGCGTACACCTCCGACCTATCAAACTTGTAGTCTGCAAGTGACCT
>JAZNVA010000086.1:0-17914 GCA_045592565.1 Eubacteriales bacterium
CGACTGTGTCGGCGGTCTTTTGGTTGTTATTCTAATTCTTCCGCGATCTTTAACCACGCGCGTGCAGACGCGTCGCTGGGCATACGCAGGTCGCCTCTGGGGGAGAGGCCCACCGAGCCCACCTTGGGGCCATCGGGGAGACAGGAGCGCTTGAACTGCTGGGCAAAGAACCGACGAATAAAATTCTTCAGCCACTTCAGCAACGTGGCATCGTCATAAATACCCGCAAAAGCGATCTTTGCCAGACGGTAGAGCTTGTCGGGGGTGTCTTGCCAACGAAGCATATTGTAAAGATAGAAATCGTGGATTTCGTAAGGACCGACCAGATCCTCGGTCTTCTGCGCGATGTTACCCGCCGTGTCGGCAGGGAGCAGTTCGGGGCTGACGGGGGTGTCCAGAATATCCCACAGGACTGTGGCAAGGGCGTCCTTGCCCTCCGCCTTCGCTCCCGTAGCGCAGAAATCCACCACGTGGCGGATCAGAGTCTTGGGGACGCCGCCGTTGACACCGTACATGGACATATGGTCGCCATTGTAGGTCGCCCAGCCCAGCGCCAGCTCGGAAAGATCCCCCGTGCCGACTACCAAGCCGCCTTCCTTGTTGGCGATATCCATAATGACTTGCGTTCTCTCCCGCGCTTGCGCGTTTTCGTAGGTTACGCTGTGATCGTTCTCGTCGTGTCCAATATCGGCAAAGTGCTGACGGACAGCGGCGCTGATATCCACACAGCGAAGCTGTGTTCCGAGCTCCTGACAGAGAAGCTCGGCATTGGATCTGGTTCGCTTGGTGGTCCCGAAGCAGGGCATGGTCACGCCAATGATATCGGTGCGCGGTCTGCCCAGCAGATCCATGGCTTTTGCCGCAACCAACAAAGCAAGACAGGAGTCAAGACCGCCCGAGATACCGATAACACAGGTCTTGGCGTATGCCTTGACGATTCTTTGCGCCAGTCCCTTTGCCTGAATGGTCAGCACCAGCTCGCACCGATCCCGTCTTTCCGCCTCATTCGATGGAATGAAGGGGTGCGCGTCTACGGGGCGTGTGAGTGCGGTCTGTGCGATCTCAAGCGTGAAATGGGTGGTGCGGAAGGAGTGATCGGCGCGGCTTGTATAGGTGGTCAGCCGCTTCCGCTCAGCAGACAGGCGGCAAAGATCGATCTCGCTCACGAGAAGGTCACCTGCACCGAACGAGGGACGTTCCGCTACGATCACGCCGTTGTCGGCAATCAGGGAATGACCGCCAAAGACCAGATCGGTGGTGGACTCTCCGTCTCCGCAGTTGGCGAGGATATAGCCGCAGACCGTCTTTGCGGACTGTGTCTGCACCAGCAGGCGGCGGTATTCGTCCTTGCCCACGGCGGCGGCGGACGCGCAGAGGTTGGCGATCACGGTGGCGCCGGCACCGCACAGAGCGGCAGAGGGAGCGTCGGGTGCCCAAAGATCCTCGCAAAGCTCTACGCCGAAGCGGAACAGAGGCAGATTGGCGCAAGCAAAGATCTGATTGGAACCAAAGGGAACGGTCTGTCCGCAGAGGGATACGAAAACGGTATCTCCGCTGTGAACCGAAAATTGCCGCGCCTCGGAAAATTCGCCGTGACTGGGCAGATGTGTCTTGGGTATCACTCCCAAAATCCGTCCTTTTTGACAAATTGCGGCGCAATTATAAATTTTATCATTGACAACAAGGGGAAAACCGATTATACTTATAAGAGAGGATGCTCGGGTGTCCTCCAGATAAGAGGTCAGCGCTCCCTCCGCGTCGGACAGAAGCACGTCCGAGAAAAACAGATCGGCACAGGTATAGCCCGTCAGGCACAGCTCGGGGAATACCAAAAGCCGTACGTCCTCTGCCTCTGCTTTTCCATGCAGACGCAGGATCTCGGCAAGATTTGCCCGACAGTCGGCAACCGTGACGGCGGGCGTGGCGGCGGCGACCTTAATAAAACCGTGTTTCATGGAACTTGTCCTTTCTTTGAATAACTATTTCTACCAGTTATTATACAAGTTTCTTTGGAAAATTACAAGAGAAAATGAAAAACTTTTCAAAAAAAGCGCAAAAACAAGGAGAAAACCAACCATGACAAATCTGGATCGAAATCTGACAATGCTCTGTGACTTCTATGAGCTTACCATGGCAAACGGGTATTATAAGAACGGAATGAAGGATAAGATCGTTTATTTCGACGTCTTCTTCCGCGACAATCCCGATCACGGCGGATACGCCATTGCGGCGGGGCTGGAACAGATTGTATCCTATATCAAGGACCTGCATTTTACCGAGGAGGACATTCAATATCTTCGCGGCAAGGGGTGCTTTGACGAGGGCTTTTTGGAGGAGCTTCGAAGATTCCGCTTTACGGGCGACATCTGGGCGATCCCTGAGGGAACCGTGGTCTTTCCCGGTGAGCCCCTGATGACGGTTCGCGCCCCCGTGATGGAAGCACAGTTTATTGAGACCTACGTGCTGATGATGATCAATCACCAGTCGCTGATCGCCACCAAGGCATCCAGAATTGTCCGCGCCGCCAAGGGACGCGCTGTCAGCGAGTTTGGATCCCGCCGCGCGCAGGGCGCGGATGCGGCGATCCTTGGCGCGAGAGCGGCATATATCGGTGGCTGTAATTCTACCGCCTGCACCATTTCCGACGAAGCCTTCGGCGTTCCCGCGGGCGGTACCATGGCGCACTCCTGGGTGCAGATGTTCGATACCGAATACGAGGCGTTCCGCACCTACTGCGAGATCTATCCCAATAACGCGACTCTGCTGATCGATACCTACAACGTCATGGAGAGTGGTCTTCCCAACGCCATTCGCGCCTTCAAGGAGGTTCTGATCCCGAAGGGGATCACCCGTTGCGCCGTCCGTATCGACTCGGGCGACGTGACCTATCTGACCAAGAAGATCCGCAAGAAGCTGGACGAGGAAGAGCTTTTTGACTGTCGGATCGTGGTATCCAACTCTTTGGACGAATACATCATTCGTGAGCTGATCCGTCAGGGTGCGGAGATCGATGCGTTTGGAGTAGGCGAGCGGTTGATCACCGCCAAGAGTGACCCCGTGTTTGGCGGGGTATATAAGCTGTGCGCCATGGAGGACGCGGACGGAACGATTCGTCCCAAGATCAAGATCAGTGAGAACGTGGGCAAGATCACCACGCCGCACTTTAAGAAGATCTACCGCCTGCGGGGCAGAGAAACGGGTAAGGCAGAGGCGGATCTGATCTGTGTCTACGATGAGACGGTGGACGATACACAGCCCATCGAGCTCTTTGATCCCGAGCATACCTGGAAGAGAAAGGTTCTGGAGGACTTTACCGCCACCGAGCTTCAAGTGCCCGTATTCAGCGGCGGAGAGCTGGTCTACGAGCTTCCCACGCTGGAGCAGATCCGCGCCCATTGCGCGGCGGAGATCGAGGGAATGTGGGACGAGGTCCGTCGGTTTACCAACCCTCACAACTACTACGTAGACCTGTCCGAAAAGCTCTGGCAGATCAAGCACGACATGATCGCCGAGCACCGCAAGAAGAAATGATCGAGGCGCCCCTATGAAAGTGATCCTGTGTCTTGACGACCGAGGCGGCATGATGTTCAACCGCCGTCGGCAGAGCCGCGATCGGGCGCTGATCGAGGACGCGGTGGCATCTCTCGGCGGAGAGACGCTCTGTATTGCCCCCTATTCTCAGTCGTTGTTCGCGGAACAGAATATTTCTCTCTCCGTATCGGAGAATTTTCTGGACGAGGCAGGGGAGGGAGCGGTCTGCTTTGTAGAGGATCGGGCACTCCAACCCTACAAGGGACAGATCGGTGAGCTGGTGATCTACCGATGGAACCGTCACTACCCCTCTGATCTGAGATGTGATCTGGATCCCACCCGAGAGGGCTTTCGACTTGCGGAGAGCCGTGAGTTCGTCGGAACCTCTCACGACTGTATTACCAAGGAGATCTATCGAAAATGAAAAAACGGATACTTGCGCTACTTCTCGCCCTGCTGCTGACCTGCGCGGCTCTGGTGGGCTGTGACCTGAAGGATAACAAAGACAGCGGTGGCTCGTCGGGTGGCTCTGCCGATCAGGGCGGTAGCTCTCAGAGGACCGAGGAGGTAGTCGGCTTTGCCTCGGTAGAGGGAATTCCCGATTATTCGGGAGAGCCTTTCGTGGCACTCAACGATAACGTTCCCGAATTTACCGACGCGGAAAAGAACACAAAAACCTCTTACGAGACCTATAGCCCTCTGGACTCTTTGGGACGATGTGGCGTAGTCCACGCCTGTGTGGGTAAGGATATCATGCCCACCGAAAAGCGGGGAGACATCAGCAACGTCAAGCCCAGCGGTTGGAAGAATAAGCCCTACGACGCGTCCTTGGTGGACGGGCGGTATTTGTATAACCGCTGTCACCTCATCGGCTTTCAGCTGACGGGGGAGAATGACAATGAGAAAAACCTGATCACGGGTACCCGCTATATGAACGTGGACGGCATGCTCCCCTTTGAGAACATGATCGCCGACTACGTCAAGGAAACGGGGAACCACGTGATGTACCGCGTCACCCCCATCTTCGTGGGCGATAATCTGGTGGCGAGCGGCTGTCAGCTGGAGGCATGGTCGGTCGAGGACGGGGGAGACGGTGTATGCTTCAACGTGTTCGTCTATAACGTCCAGCCCGGTATTTCCATCAATTACGCCACGGGAGATAACTGGCTCAATACCGATGCTCCCGCCAAGGAGAGTGAGCCTGCGGACGAAAAAAGCGCTCAGAGCGGAAGCGAGTCCGAGGCGGAGGATGGCGACTACATTCTGAACACCAATACCAAAAAGATCCATCTGCCCACCTGCTCGGGCGCGCAGAGCATGAAAACGGCAAACCGCAAGGAGCATCACGGCTCCATCGCCCCCCTTCTGGGACAGGGCTATACCAAATGCGGCACGTGTCTGGATTAAAAAACGAAGCCAAAGGAAAACGGCTCCGCTTGAAGCGGAGCCGTTCTTTTTTTAATAACGATTGTAATTATTTTGATTGTAGTTGCTCTGATAACGGTTGGAGCCGTTGTAGCCGTAATTGTTATTGCCGCCGTTGTACCCGCCGTTTCCACCGTTCGCGCCATTACCGCCGTTTCCGTTCTTGCGGTTCTTGAGCGCCTTGACGATCATCACGATGGCAACGATCATCAGCACCACGCAGACGATCACCGTGAAAATGTCGGCAAAGGACAGATTTCGTCCAAAGGCGTTCTCAGTGGTGTCCACCACGATCGCCGCGGGAATGTTCGTCCGCTCGGTAAACTCCGCAAGAGCAGTATTTACCGTGGCCTCGGTGAGAGACAGAGACGTGTGGTTATACAGCTTGGATTCGGGGCTGGTCTCATGACTGTAGGGGGCATAATGAGATGCGGAAAGATTCTTTGCCTCCACGTGATCTGCCATCTTGCGCATTACCGCCGCAAGATTGGCGTCCAGCGAAAACTCAAAGTATTCCTCATTGATGGAGCTTCTCATCACGTTGTAGAAGGTGGTACCCTCCGCGCCAAACATATCGGTGATGCTTACGTGAACGTTGTCTCCCACCCACGCGATGGCGTAATAGCCGTCCGCCGCCTCGTTGGTCAGTACCACGATCAGCAGGTTGTCCTCATAGGCAGCTGCGTTATCGCTGAAGATCTCCGCATACCGTTGATCCGCATACCGCTGGATCTCCTGCTCGCTGTAATCAATGGTGCCTCCGCTGAATACGTTTCCAAAGGCAGAGCTGATGGTTCCAACAAGAACGATGGAAACAATGAGCAAAATGAGAATGGGAAGCATGAGTATACCCAGCAATCCGCCAAGGCATCCGCCACCGCCGTAATAGGGACGGCGATAGCCGAAAAAGGGCATCCCGTAAAATCCTCCCCGAGGGCCTCTCGGTCCTCTGCCGTAGCTTCCTCCGCCAAAGCCTCCTCCACCGAAGCCTCCGCTTCCGTGGGAGCCGCCGCCAAATCCGCCTCCTCTTGATCCTCCTCCGGGTCCGGGCATAATATGATCCTCACTTTCTTATCAAAATTCGATACCAATATTATATATCACTTTCTTTCTTTTTTCAACCCATAAAGCAAAAATAAAAAATTATTTTATAATTATTGCTTGACAAAATATGTATGTTGTGGTAATATAGTATCGAAAACTACTTTTAATAGTGAGCAAAAGTGTCGAATTAAATAGAACCGTGACGAAGGGAGGGAGAAGAGTGAAAAAAAGAAGGGTGATCGAATACGAGGATGAGCTGCGAGACGAGTTTTCTACCGCGCAGATCACTCCGCGCACCATTGACGGCTCTTACCGTTATTGCTACGACTCCCGCTGGAAGCGGTTTACCCACGTGTTCTGGTATCGCTTGGTGTTTACTCCCATCGCCTATTTCCATTCCAGGATCGCCTTTGGGCACCGCGTAGAGGGCAGGGAAAAGCTCCGCGGTTTCGAGGAGACCGGTTATTTTCTTTACGGCAATCATACGCAGCCCACGGGAGATGCCTTCATGGTCAATCTGGTGAATTTTCCCAAGCACAACTATATCATCGTTCACCCCAATAATGTCTCGATCCCGCTCCTTGGCAGGATCACTCCCTCGCTGGGGGCGTTGCCGCTTCCCGACGACGGGGCGGCGTACCGCAATTTTTTGAAGGCGGTGGAGAGACGGATCGGGGAAGGACACACGGTGGTGATCTACCCCGAGGCACATATCTGGCCATATTATACGGGGATCCGTCCCTTCACGGACGATTCCTTCCTCTATCCCGTAAAATGGAATACCCCCGTGTTTTGCTTCACCAACACCTATCAGAAAAGAAGATGGAGACGGAAGCCGAGGATCGTCACCTACGTGGACGGTCCCTTCTACCCCGATGAGAATCTGCCTCCCAGAGAGAGACGGCGAGTCCTTCGGGATCAGGTCTTTCACACTATGACCGAACGAGCCAAGCGATCCGACGTTTCGTGGATCGAATACAGAAAAAAGGAAGAAACACAATGATCAATCTATTGTTTTGCGGAAACGATAAGGTGTTTGACGGTATGCTTACCTGCGCGCTTTCCATTCTCAAGCGCACAAAAACCAAAGAGCCCTTCACCTTTTACGTTTATACCATGGACGTTTCTCACTTGAAGGAGAGCTACGTGCCCGTCAGCGATGGACAAATGGCATTCTTCGAGGAGGTCGTTCGCTCCTATAACGAGGAAAACCGAGCCGTCAAGGTGGACGTGACGGATTTGTATCGGGAGCATTTTTCGGGCTGTCCCAACGAGGGGGCGTATTGCTCCCCCTATACCTTGATCCGCCTGCTCGCCGATCTGGTGGAGGGAATGCCCGACAAGCTGCTGTATCTCGACGCGGACATTATGTTCGGGAGAGATATCTGCCTGCTGTACCACACCGACGTGGAGGGCTATGAATACGCCGCCGCGCGGGATCATTACGGAAAATATCTCATCTCTCCCAACTACGTCAACGCGGGCGTGCTGCTCTTTAACCTGAAGGAAATGAAACGTACGGGGCTTTTGGAGGGCGCGAGAGGCTGGATCAAGAAAAAGAAGCTGACCTTTGCCGATCAGAGCGCCATCATACGCGCCACGAAGCGCAAGAAAATGCTACCCCAGAGGTTTAATGACCAGAAATATCTGCATAAGCATACGGTAGTCCGCCACTTTTCCAAGCGGCTGTTCTGGCTGCCCTATCCCCATACCGAAAATATCAAGCAGTGGCAGATCGAGCGAGTGCATAAGGTGTTCCGTTATCATCAGTTTGACGATATTTATGAGGAATATCAAGCCCTGCTGAAGCAATATGCCGCGAGAGGAGAACAAGCATGAATCAAAACAAACCCGTCATTCCGATTTTCTTTGCCTGCGACGATAACTTCGTCAAGTTTACCATCGTCGCCCTTCATTCTATCAAGTGCCACGCCTCAAGAGACTATCTCTATCGCGCCTACGTGCTTCACACCGATATCAGTGAGGCAACGCAGGAGAAGGTCTGCGCACTGGCGGACGAGAGCTTTGAGGTGATCTTTCAGGACGTCACCGATTATCTGACGTCCATTGCCGATAAGCTTCCCCTGCGGGACTATTATTCCAAGACCACCTATTTCCGTCTCTTTATCGCGGAAATGTTCCCCGAGTATGAGAAGGTCATCTATATCGACAGTGATACGGTGGTGCAGGGTGACATCAGTCAGCTGTATCTCACCGATATTCACGACGCCTACGTGGGCGCCTGCCACGAGCAGGTCATGGTGCAGATCGACGAATACGGAACCTACGCCGAGCGGGTGGTGGGTGTTTCCCGCTATAACTTCTTCAATGCGGGACTTCTGCTCATCAACTGCGAGCAGTTCCGTCTGCATTTTGTTCTGGATAAGTTCATTCAGTATCTCCACACCTACGATTTTGTGGTGACACAGGACGAGGATTACCTCAACCTGATCTGCAAGGACCATGTTTACTGGCTGGATCAGAGATGGAATACCGAGATCTTCGGACAGATCCCATACCCCATCGAGGAGGCGAGGATCCTTCACTATATTATGACCAGCAAGCCTTGGCACTATGCCGATTGCCGTCATGGAGACGTGTTCTGGAAATACGCCAAGGAGACCTCGGTCTATGAGGAGATCCTTGAGATCCTCAACCGCTATACCGATGAGCAGAGAGAGCGGGACCGTGTCTCCTGCGACAATCTGCTTGCTCTTGCCGTGAGGGAGACATTGCGTGAGGATAACTTCCTCAATCAGGTCAACCGATCCAAGAGAGCCCGCGACCGAGTGGAGATCCTGAAAAAGATCGAGCAGTATGAGAGAGAGGGACGCTTTGACGAGGACGTGGAAAACGATCCCCCCGGACGGATGCTCATGCCCGATGAGATCGACTACCTCAAGCGAAGCGCATCTGACCGCATGAAGACCAATTTTGCCTATAAGATGGCGAGAAAGTTCGTCTACGGTCTGCTGGACGATAAAAAGATGATCATCAAGGAAATCAAGGGAATCGAGAATTTCAAGGCTCTGACCTCGGGCGCGGTGATCACCTGTAACCACTTCAACGCCTTTGATAGCTTTGCCATTCAGATGGCGTACGAGGCGGCGGAGCAGAGCGAGAGAACCTTTTACCGTGTGATTCGGGAGGGAAACTATACCTCTTTCCCCGGTTTTTACGGATTTCTCATGCGCCACTGTAATACCTTGCCGCTGTCCTCCAACCGCCATACCATGGTGAAATTCATGGAGGCGGTGAACCAGCTCCTGCGGGAGGGACACTTTGTCATGGTTTACCCCGAGCAGAGTATGTGGTGGAACTACCGTAAGCCCAAGCCCTTAAAGCCGGGCGCATATATGTTCGCCGCGAAGAATAACGTCCCCGTCCTGCCATGCTTCATTACCATGCAGGATTCGGATATCATCGGAGAGGACGGATTCCCCGTGCAGGAGTATACCATACATATCGCCCCCGCTATCTATCCCGAGGAGGGACAGAGCTATCGGGTGAATATGAAGGCGATGCAGGAGAAGAATGCCGAGATCTGGCGTGAGATCTACGAGAGGGAATACCATATCCCCCTGAGCTACACCACGGAGGAATCGTAAAAATTCTCCCAAAGGGTTGCAATTCCGGTGGGATCGTGGTATAATGGCAGTAGAGAGGGGAAGGATCCCTTCATGACGAAACCCGACAACGGACGAAATGATCACGTTGCCGAGACCGAACAGACCGCGCCGAGAGGCGCAGCGTCGAGATCGGCAATAGAAAATAAAAATGCGCATAAGCTTGTCGGGCACAGTACCGCTATGCTTATGCGTATTTTGTTTTGAGTTGTTTTGAATAGGGAGGCTTCGACTATGAAACGAATTTCGATTTTTCTTTTAGCCCTACTGCAAATTTTATGTATTTGTGCTTGTGCAAAAGCCGATACCTTGCCGAATGGCGACGCAGAGGGGAATGAATCGGACAAGGAAAGCTGGACAATGGAAGAACAGGGAACAGTTTCTCAATTTCCAAAAGAGCGAAGGTTGACGATAAAATCGGGAATGAAAACGCTGATTCTGGAGTGCTTTACCCATACGACCTCTCGTTCAGAACCAGAGTATAGTAGTCCCGTCCCAAGGGATTCTTATTCTAAGAGCTATCGAGATCCAAAGCAAGTAGCATTTCTTTCCTGTAGTTCCAGTTATACCGCGAATTTACCAACCCTACATCATAATGGGGAAATTCTTATTGAAACCTCGGAGGATTGTAATCGTTTTCACATATACGTAGCATCTTATAACGATAATGAATATGCGGTAGATCTGGAGACAGGCTGGAAAGAAATCACCTTGGAAGACTTAAATGCTTTGGATAGCGGGACATGGTATCTTCAAATAGAAACTTCTTGGAAGGGGGACTATTATCCCGAATATCAGGAATACGAATATCTTAATTGTCGGTATGGCTTTGTTTTGCTTGTTGATCAGGATTATGGTAGAGACCTTTTCTTGGAAAGTCAAATAGATATTTTTAAGTTGGGAACGATTCATGATTGTATTGTTCGAGGACTGTGGATGCAAGAAACTTATGTGGAGATCAGTTCAGGATATTTGGATAATTATTTGAAACGTTGCAAATGGGAACCAAGTAATTTGATTCGTATCGAGACACTTATGAAAAAAATGGACGGAATCAAGGTAGTAGATGCCGAGTCGTATGACACAGCGGGTGATGACTCAGGGTTTGATCCGATGGCGGTGCTGTATCGGTACTCGCTCCCTACGGTATATTCTGACGGAAAATTGCCCGAGTTTTGTGCCCGTGAATACGACCTTACGGTTCTTCATGAAAATGAGGATACAGTTTTGACCGAGGAACAGCAAAAGGTATTTGAAACGAATCACGAAATCCTGACCGAGCACGAGGGGGAGGACTTGCGGTTTTGTCAGGCAGACGGGATCGTGGATTATTACCGAGACGGGATTCGGTACACCTATGCCAACGGAGAGCTGTCCGAGATTTATTGGGAGAGCGGAGATACGAAATTCTGGATTGATTTTCTCCCTGCATATTTTTCCCTGACAGAGGCGGATTGGGAGAATATTTCTTCTCCGATTTTAAAATGCTTTCTGAACAAAGACCAAACCGCCACGGCAATCGCGTGGTTTGATGAACTGATCACAGCAGACGAGGCGCAATAAAAGATAAAATCGACGCACAGCAACAAGTACGTCTCGGTTCTCAACGGCTCGACCGCAGATGGCGCGTCCATCGTGCAGACCTCGACGGTCAGCGACGCTTCCAAATGGAGGATCTATAAAACCGAGTCGGGAGCCTTCCGCTTGGTTCCCAAGAGTGGAAAATCAAATAACCGTTGCTTGACGATCCCAGGTACCGCCAACCAGAACGGAACCAACTGCGCGCAGGGGACCTATACCAACAACTCAAATTACCGCGATGAGTGGTATTTTGCTCGCGTAGATTATCGGATGGATTTAGCTATATTTATGGATCAGTCATTTGTATCTACGCATGGAGGTGCAAATGGAGCGCAAACGGAAATCGACAACGTCATGAAAATTGTACGTGAAAAATATGCGGAATATTTTATGATTTGTATTAACTATTCTTCGGCGACACAATTTACCTCATATACGGATCTGTGTGATGATTATAGCGCAGATTACTGTTTTCATGGTCTGAATGACGAATGTGATTCGAAGCATCACACCAATGCAGATACTATTGTGACAAATTTACCTTCTTTTGTCACCGCTGTGAATTCTCCTAAATTGTTGTTTTTGGGACGAACTATTTGCGACGAGGGATCACACGGTTCTATGGCAGGTATTACTTATCCTAATCGAGATATTGCTATGGTGGCTTACCAGATTTTATACGACACAACTATAACGAAGGCATATATTACATTGCATGAATTAGGGCATTTATTTGGTGCGAGTGATGAAAGAGATGGAGAAAGTCACGTGGCAAAGTGTACATATAGCGATGAGGGGAAAAACGACGAGAGTATCAAAGAAGAGGTGGAAAAGGACTATGTGATTTGCGATTATTGTCGTGGGATGATTCAGCAAAACGCAGGAAAATATTCTTGAGGCGAATTAGGAGGGAGTCACTATGATAAAAAAAATAATTACTCTGTTTCTTGTTTTCTCTATGCTTTTTCTTGCATCCTGTTCGATATTTCGAGAAGATAATTCTGTATCAAACGACGATTCTCAACCACAGTCGCCTGATTCCACAGAATCCGAATCGGTTGACGTATCACAAAGTGAAGAACCTTCCAATGCGGAACAGACAAAAATCACGGTATTCTCGGGGGAGTCTTCTGTTACGCCCTTGCGGCGTTTAATTTCTTCGTATCACGATGGGAAATATGTGGATAATTTTGGCGGGAATCATGAAAACGACGGTTATATTGAAGCATTAAGGGTGCTTCCCGTGCTGTATTGGAATGGACCGATGCACATAAAGGTTTCCGAGAATTGTAAATCCCAAAGCGTGAGTATATACCGAGAGGGAGAAGCTCCCCACTGGGAGGAAAGCACGACAGAAAATATTGACGGTCTTTCAAACGGAATTTGGTATATTAACGTTTCTGTTACATGGCAAGGAAAATATATTGAGCAAGAGGATAAGCATGAATATAGTCACTGCAATTATTATTTCCAATTGATTAAGGCTCCCCTTGACGTGGCGGGACAATTTATACAAAGTCAAGTTTCTTTTGAGAAAATCGGACAAATTTTCAGCATATTTCAGGGAGAAGAGCAAACCTCAAGGTTTATCAGTACCTTTCAAATTGACGCGCAGAATCTTGGTCTCCCGTGTCATCTGATATCTTATGCCCCGATGATTCGTGAAAGCGGGTTTGAATTAAAACACACGGTGCATTATCTTCCAAACAGCGAGTATATGAATGATAGGCAATTGATATACAGCCTATATAGCTATCGTTTTGGATTGGACGAGACGGATTGTTCGGAAGTGTCGATTCGTATTATGGACGAATGTTTGTCCGACGTTTTGACGCAGGACGCGGCGAATTCCATTAAAACGGGAAATCCCGTGATAAGTACGCATGAGGATGAGGATTTAAGATTTTGTGAAGATGAAGGAACGGTAGATTATTATTACAGCGGAATCCGTTATACCTACTCAAACGGGGTATTGTCCGAGATCTATTGGGAGAGTAACGGTGTTCGGTATTGGATCAATCCAAACGGAAAATTTTTGCCCGATCTGGAGATCGATGATCCCTATCTATCCAATTATCCGCTCCTTTCGTACTTTGTTTATAAGGATAGCGCAACCACGGCGATCGCGTGGTTTGACGCGATGATCACAGCAGACGAGGGGCAATAAAAGATAAAATCGACGCACAGCAACAAGTACGTCTCGGTTCTGAACGGCTCAACCGCGGATGGCGCGTCCATCGTGCAGACCTCGACGGTCAGCGACGCTTCCAAATGGAGAATCTATAAAACCGAGTCGGGAGCCTTCCGCTTGGTTCCCAAGAGCGGAAAAACCATAATAATCCTCACAACATTATTAAGAAATTTTTGGACGATTATGAGGATGATTTGCCAAACAACGCTATTCCGATGTTATTTATTGGTGAGGAATTTTGTATACCGGAAACTCACCAATTCCATTCGTCCCAACCCATTGGAGTATATGATCCCGAGTTTATAAAGATATGTGATGGATGTCGTAACAAAATGGAACAAGGCATACAGACTTTATTTTAGGTTTATAGGAGGTCATGATGAAAAGCTGTATTTTGTTTTGTCTGATATTCTCGATTATGTTATCCATGTTCTCGTGTTCGAATCATGACGTTATTGATGAAAATCCACCATTCAACGGGGGAGAGAAAAGCGAAACCGATACGCAAGAGTCTGAAAGCGAATCGGAGAGTGAATCCTCTCATGTATATGTTGATTTTTTGGAAGATAAGACGGTGGTACACGTTTTTGATATCAATAGGTCAGATAGAGCCTATAGAGATTATTTAACACAAGTAATGGTGAAGCATATTAGAAGACTTCCGAATTTTGTACATTTTGAGGAATTATTATCCGTAGGAGACGCCGATAACCCGTATTTTTTATTTGAAAGTGCGAGGATTTACGATGAACCTTATTTTGACGTAATTTCCTATCAGTACCGATTCAAGGCGAATTACGAGTATAGCGGAGTTTTGCAAAGGATGTCCTTGACTGTTAGACATAGCGAAGAACTGGAAGACAGTCTCAGAGCTCCGTTGCCGGAACAATTTTTCAGAGAAGAGAACCCAATCGTTTTGTCGAATACGGGAGAAACCTTGTTGTTTATAGAAGAAAAAGGTAATGTGGATTATGTCCGTAACGGAACCAGTAGCGGAATTTATTATACCTATTCAAACGGAAGGCTTTATGAAATTTCCTGGCAAAGCGGGGAAACCAGTTTTTGGCTAACCTTTGATGAACCTTATTCCGCTGATTGGGTCGATGAAGACGGAAATCTTGAGATATTATCGCATCCCATTTTGGAATGGTTTCTCAACAAAGACCAAACCGCCACGGCGATCGCATGGTTTGACGCGATAATCACAGCAGACGAGGCGCAATAAAAATGCATTGCGGCAGAGGATTTTCCTCTGCCGCTTTTTGCGCGTCAAAGCTGAAACGGTCATCCTCTCCCGCAAAAAATATCTCCTTTGCCACGGTTGATTCCGTTGACATCAGGGTAAAAATATAGTATAATAAAAGCAAGAAAGCAAGGGAAGGGAGGGCGCGCCGTGAGCGGAGAAAAGACCTATATTGCCATTGATCTGAAATCCTTTTACGCCTCGGTGGAGTGCGTGGAGCGTTCTCTTAATCCCATGACCACCAATCTGGTGGTTGCCGACGAGGGACGGACACAAAAGACCGTGTGTCTCGCGGTCACTCCCTCTCTCAAGGCATACGGCATTTCGGGACGTGCGCGGCTCTTTGAGGCAGTGGCGACCGTGAAGGAGGCAAACGCCCGCCGACAGGCTCTTGCTCCCAACCGCCGTCTGACGGGAAAATCTTATGACGACGTGTTACTGCGGAAGGATCCAACCCTTGCCATCGATTTTCTGATCGCGCCCCCTCGCATGGCGCTTTATATGGAATACAGCACGCGCATCTATCAGATCTATCTGCGGCACGTCGCCCCCGAGGATATCCACGTCTATTCAGTGGACGAGGTCTTTATCGACGCCACCGCCTATCTCCGCGCCTCTCATCTGTCGGCGTATGAATTTGCCCGAACCATCATCAAGGACGTATTGGTGCAGACGGGTATCACCGCCACGGCGGGGATCGGAACCAATCTCTATCTCTGCAAGGTGGCGCTTGACATTGTGGCAAAGCACGTGGATGCCGACGCTGACGGGGTGCGGATCGCTTCGCTGGATGAGGATTCCTATAAGCGTCTGCTTTGGGATCATCGCCCTCTGACCGATTTCTGGCGGGTGGGCAGAGGATATGCCAAGACCTTGGAGGCAAACGGGATGTATACCATGGGAGACGTGGCGCGATGCTCGGTAGGGGACATTCATTCCTACTATAACGAGTCGCTGCTCTACCGACTGTTCGGTGTCAACGCCGAGCTACTCATCGACCATGCGTGGGGCGTAGAGCCCTGTACCATTGCCGACATCAAGGCATATAAGCCCGAGAGCAACAGCCTCGGCTCAGGACAAGTCCTTCACGTGCCGTATCCCTACGACAAGGCGCTTCTTGTGATGCGGGAGATGGCGGATCTGCTGGTGCTGGAGTTGGTGGACAGAGGCTTGGTGACCGATCAGCTGGTACTGACGGTGGGCTATGACGTGGAAAATCTCACCGATCCAAAACGGGCGGCTTCCTACCGTGGGGCGGTGACCGTCGATCACTACGGCAGAAGGATCCCAAAGCCCGCCCACGGCACGGCGAATCTGGAGAGCTACACCTCGTCCACAAGGAAAATTCTGGAGGCGGTGACCGAACTGTTTGAGCGGATCGTCGATCCCAAGCTCACAGTACGCCGATTGAATATCACCGCCTGCCGTGTGCTTCCCGAGGGAGAGGCGCCCCGTCGGACGAGAGAAGGGGAGCAGATGAGCCTGTTTGTGAATTATGAGGAGCAGGACGCCAAGGAACGGGAGGACGCCGCCGCGCTGGAAAAGGAACGAAGGAAGCAGCAGGCGGTGATCGACATCAAGAAAAAATACGGCAAGAACGCCATTCTCAAGGGTATGAACTTAGAGGAAGGCGCCACCGCCAAGGATCGAAATCGCCAGATCGGCGGACACCGCGCGTAAAGGAGGAAATCTATGGAGGAAACACACAAATATGACGATATCATCCATCTGACCCGCCCCGAATCTCCCTCCCGCCCCCGTATGTCGGCGGTGGAGCGAGGCGCCCAGTTTTCTCCCTTTGCCGCCCTGACGGGCTACGAGGAGGCAATCGGGGAGACGGCACGGCTCACCGAGACGAAAACCGAGCTGACCGAGGACGAGAAAAGTATTCTGGACGGCAAGCTCCGTCTGATCGCTGACCGTCTGGACGAACGTCCTGCCGTGACGGTCACCTACTTTCAGCCCGACAAGAAAAAGAAGGGCGGCGCGTACGTCAGCGTCACCGACGCGGTTCGCGCCATTGATGCCGTCGAGAGCTGTGTGATCCTGGAGATGGGAGAGAAGATTCCCATGGAACGGATCCGGGCGATCGAGGGCAAGCTGTTCGTCGACAATGAATGAACCGTATTGACAATCGGCAAACGAACAAATCTGAGGCTCCCGACGGAGTCGAACGATTTTGCAAATAACCAAAAGGAGGAATCCCTATGAAAATACAATGGATCGGCGCGGCGCAGGAGGTTACGGGAAGCTGTACGCTTCTGACGGTCAACGACCGATATTATCTGGTGGATTGCGGCATGGAGCAGGGAATCGACGTGTTCCAGAACGTGCCTCTTCCCGTTCCCGCGGGAGAGATCGACGTCGTCTTTCTCACCCATGCCCATATCGATCACTCGGGCATGCTGCCAAGGCTCTATCGGGACGGCTTCCGCGGCGTGATCTTTGCCACTGAAGCCACCTGCCGCCTTTGCGATATTATGCTTCGTGACAGCGCCCATATTCAAATGACCGAGGCGGAATGGAAGAATCGCAAAGCCAAGCGCGCGGGGGAGGGCGACTGCACGCCCACCTATACCATGGAGGACGCGGTGGGAGTGCTCAAGCTCTTCCGTCCCGTTTCCTACGGTCAGCGGCTCACCGCCGCCCCCGGCGTGGAGCTTCGCATGACCGATATCGGACACCTGCTGGGCTCTGCCGCCATCGAGCTTTGGCTCAGCGAGGGGGCGGAGACGAGAAAGATCGTGTTCAGCGGTGACGTGGGCAACGTCAATCAGCCTCTGATTCGGGATCCCTCTCCCGTCGGCGACACCGACTACCTGGTGCTGGAGTCCACCTACGGCGGCAGAAATCACGATGCCCCCGAGGATGTGGTGCGGGTTCTGGCGGGATATATCGATAAAACGCTTTCCCGTGGCGGAAGCGTGGTCATTCCCGCCTTTGCTGTGGGAAGAACTCAGGAATTTCTCTATGCCATCCGTCAGATCAAGGAGGAGGGATTGGTACGGGACGTGTCCTTTCCCGTGTACGTGGATAGCCCTCTGGCAATCGAAGCCACCGAGATCTTTTCGGGAGCGGATCCCGCCTATCTGGACGAGGAGACGAGAGCGCTTCTTGCCCGTGGCGTCAATCCCATTCGCTTTGAGGGCTTGCGGCTGTCGGTGAGCGCCGAGGAATCCAAGCGGATCAATACCGATCCCCAGCCTAAGGTGATCCTGTCCGCCAGCGGTATGTGCGAGGCGGGACGGGTGCGCCACCACCTGAAGCACAATC
>JAZNVA010000087.1:0-11748 GCA_045592565.1 Eubacteriales bacterium
TCAATTTGGGAGTGACCTGGTCGGACCACGAGGGCGGAAAGGATTCCTGAATGGAAAAGGGCGCGATCTCGATCGCTTCCTTTTTTGTCGGATTATCTTTAAAAAAGTCGCTGAATGAAAGGGAAATTTTGGTATATGGAAGAGAAATCAGTAAAACAACTTGACATATACCCGTATCTCGTGATATAATATATAAAGTATAGATTTTTGTTCTTGTGATATCCTCCTCGGATGTGTATTCGTCAGGAGAGGGGATATTGCGGAAAATGGCGAATCTCCCCCCACCCATGGAAACGCCATGGTACGGAAGTGCAAAAAGGAGAGAAATAAGATGGTTTATTTTTTGAAGAAAAACCAAAGAAAGATCTTGCTGTATCTAATTGATATGGGGCTTTATACCGCGGTCTATGCTTTGTCGTTCCTGACCACGTATTTTTATTCCAAGGAATACGACCTTGAAAACTACGTATGGAATTATTTGCTTTTTGCGGTCATGATCACCGTATCGCGGATCGTTTGGCGCATTTATACCAATGTATGGCGGTATGCGAACTGTCGGGTATACATGGAGTTGCTCTTTGCCGACTTTCTGGGGGGCTGGATTGCCTTGTTGATCACCCTCTTGCTCAAGGATGTCGCATACGTAGGCGTCTGGATGTGTGTTGCCGTAGTAGCCTGCTTTTGTCTGCTGTCTCTTTTGTCCCGATTTCTGTATCAAGAGACAAAAAAGCGTAGCTCCAAGGATAAGGCTCGCATGGACGGAACTAAGGAAAAGGTTGCCATTATCGGCGCGGGTGTGATCGGTTCCTTGTTGGCGGAGGAGCTTCTTTGCTATAAGGGTTCGAGATATCTTCCCCTGTTCTTCATTGATTCCGACGTTCAGAAAACGGGAAACCGAGTCGCGGGACTTCCTGTTTTTGAAGAGGGTGAATCGGCTGCGAAAAAGATCAAGCAATATGGGGTCAAGGAATTGATCGTTACCATTCCCAAGCTGGATATGGAGAAGGTAGGGGAACTGGTAGAATATTACGGTGCCATCGGTTGTAAGGTCAAGGTCTATGACTTTCCCGCCCATCCGGATAAAAAAACCGAGGGAAAACGAGTCATTCGTGATTTTAAGGTTGAGGATCTGTTGTTCCGCGATACCATCAAGCTGTTTGACGAAAATACAAAGGAATTTTATCGGGATCAGACGGTTCTGGTCACGGGCGGCGGCGGTTCCATCGGAAGCGAGCTTTGCCGACAGATTGCGAAATGTGCCCCAAAAAAGCTGGTCATTTTTGATATCTACGAAAACAACGCTTACGATATTCAGCAGGAGCTGATCAGAAAATACGGAGAGTCCCTGAACCTGATCGTGGAGATCGGCTCTGTGAGGGATCGGGAACGGCTGAATATCCTGTTTGATAACCATCGCCCCGATATCGTGTTCCATGCGGCGGCGCACAAGCACGTTCCTCTGATGGAGAGAAGCAACGGAGAGGCGATTAAAAATAACGTATTCGGAACCTACAACACCGCGGATATGGCGGAGAAGTACGGAGTTAAGAAATTCATTCTGATCTCTACCGATAAAGCAGTCAATCCCACCAACGTGATGGGCGCTACCAAGAGAATGTGCGAAATGGTCATTCGTTGCAGAAACGACAGCCGTACCTCCTTCAGCGCCGTCCGATTTGGCAATGTACTGGGCTCTAACGGTTCCGTAATTCCGCTGTTTAACCGTCAGATTGCTGCGGGCGGTCCCGTTACCATTACGGATAAGCGGATCGTACGGTATTTTATGACGATCCCTGAGGCATCGGGGCTTGTGATGCAGGCAGGTGCCATGGCGAAGCGGGGAGAGCTGTTTGTGCTGGATATGGGAAAGCCGGTCAAGATCATTGACCTGGCGATCAGCATGATCCGTTTCTCGGGATATGAGCCCTATAAGGATATTATGATTGAGGAGATCGGTTTGCGACCGGGCGAGAAGCTTTATGAGGAGCTTCTGGTTCAGAGGGATGAGATGCAAAAGACCGAAAACGATCTGATCTTTATCGAGCAGGAGGAGCCGCTGAGCAGAGAAGATGTAGAGAAAAAGCTTGCCGTTTTGCGAGAGGCGGTGGAGCAATATCAGCACCACATACCATCTCCCGAGATCACCGCAGCACTGAAAGAGGTGGTTCCCACCTTCCATTCTCCTGAGGAAGTGAATCGGGATGCGGAAAAAGCAGATGAGATGAAAAATGCGGCGGATGTCCTTCCCGTGTAAGGAAAGTGTTTTTCAAAAATTACATATCGTTCGGCGTGTTGTCCAAGAAGAGACAGCGCGCCGAATTATTTTTTGGAAATATCGGAAAATGTATAAAAAAATTTGAAATTCTATTGATATTTTCTCCCGTTTATGATATAATTTCATTTAGCTGTGCGGACTTGCAAGCTGTAGACTCAAAATCGATTGTTAAAAAATTAACGGATTGGTAAAACATTGGATTTTGGGCGCAAATCCGCTATCTGCTCTGATTTGTTTTAACTGAGTAAATCAAAGAAGGAAAGAGGAATGACATGATGATCAAAGTTACGGTTTGTATTGGAAGTTCTTGTCACATTAAGGGATCCCGCCGTGTGGTGGAGCAGCTGCAGCAGCTGATTGTCGAGAAGGCGCTTGGCGATAAAGTGGAGCTTTGCGGCACCTTTTGTATGGGGAAATGTCAGCAGGGCGTTTGTGTATCAGTCAATGATACTTTCCATTCCGTGTCTCCCGATACGGTGGAAGAATTTTTTGAGAGGGAAGTTTTGGCAAGAGTATGATATTTGTTCAGATTTGCGTGGGGTCTTCTTGCCACCTCAAGGGCTCATATGAGATCGTGGAGCTGTTTGAAGCCGCTGTGAAGGAGCATCATCTGGAGGACGAGGTCATTCTTTCCGGAAGCTTTTGCATTGGTAAATGCAACCGAGTGGGTGTGACCGTTCAGATCAATGATGAGGTTCATGTGGGTGTGACGAGAGAAAACTTCAGAGAGTTTTTCAAAACGAATGTTTTGGATGTGATCGAAAGCGAAGGGAAATAATCGTTATGGCAAATTGCTTGACCTTGAAAAAATCAAACTGTAAATCCTGCTTTCGCTGTGTCAGAAAGTGCCCTGTAAAAGCCATTCGGTTTTCGGGCAATCAGGCGCATATTATCGGAAACGAATGTATCCTTTGCGGCAATTGTGTGGTGCAGTGCCCTCAAAACGCCAAGCAGATTGCGGACGGAACCGAGAAGGTGTACGTTCTGCTGCAATCGGGAGAGCCTGTTTTTGTCAGCCTTGCTCCTTCCTTTGTGGCAAATTATGACGGCGTTGGCATTGAATCTATGCGCAAAGCGCTGAAGCAGTTGGGCTTTGCGGACGTGGAGGAGACCGCTGTTGGAGCGACGATTGTAAAAAAGGAATATGAGAGAATGATCGCGGAAGAAGGAAGGGATATCATCATTTCCTCCTGTTGCCATTCCATTAATTTACTTATCCAGAAACGGTATCCCTCTTGTCTTGAATATCTTGCCGACGTAATGTCGCCCATGCAGGCGCATTGCTGTGATATCAAAAAGCGGCATCCCGAAGCAAAGACCGTGTTTATCGGCCCGTGTGTCGCCAAGAAGGACGAGGCGGAGTATTATGAGGGCATCGTTGACGCGGTACTGACCTTTGAGGAGATGGATAAAATGCTCAAGGACGCCAATATTGAGCTTGATGCGCAGATGGACGCGGATGAAAACAGCCGCGCGCGCTTTTTCCCCACAACGGGCGGTGTGCTGAAAACCATGGCACAGAACGCGGAGGGGTATACGTATCTTGCGTTGGACGGCATGGAGAATTGCATGGCGGCGCTTCAGGATATCGAAAGCGGAAAGATCCATAAATGCTTTATTGAGATGTCGGCTTGCGTGGGAAGCTGTATCGGCGGTCCCGTGATGAGCCAGAACAGGAAAAAGCTGGTCAGTGATTATCTCAAGATCTCTCAGTACGCGGGAACGCGCGACTTTGAGGTGGATCAGCCCGAGGTCGCGGAGCTGAGAAAGACCTTTACCCATATTGAGCATAAGCTTGCCGAGCCGAGTGAGACGGAGATCATGAGTGTTCTTCGTCAAATGGGAAAATTCAAGCCGTCAGACGAGCTGAACTGCGGAACCTGCGGATATAATTCCTGCCGAGATAAGGCAATCGCCGTGATTCAGGGAAAGGCGGAGATCTCCATGTGTCTGCCCTTCCTGAAGGATAAGGCGGAGAGCTTCTCGGACGCCATTGTGAAAAATACCCCCAACGGTCTGCTTGTGCTGAATGAAAATCTTGAGGTCCAGCAGATCAATCGCGCGGCACGGAAGATCATGAATATCCGAGCGGCATCCGACGTGTTGGGTGAGCCCGTCGTGCGGATCCTGGATCCTACGGTGTTCCTTCAGGTAAAAAACAACGGACGCTCGGTGCGGAATCAGCGCACCTATCTTGCCGAGTATAAGAAATACGTGGAGCAAACTGTCGTATATGATTCCGAGTCTCATATGCTCATCGGTATCATGCGTGATATCACGGATGAGGAGGCGGACAGAGAAAAGAAAGCGCGGATCAACAAGCAGACCGTAGAGGTTGCGGATAGCGTTGTGGAAAAGCAGATGAGGATCGTGCAGGAGATCGCGTCTTTGCTGGGAGAGACCGCGGCGGAGACGAAGATTGCCTTGACAAAGCTGAAGGAGTCTATCGACGATGAATGATTTGTGCGCGGATATCGGGTATAAAAGCATCAATCACGTGGGAGAGGAGCTTTGCGGCGACCATGTGGACGTGGTAGAGGAAAATGAAAACTCAACCGTGATCGTTCTTGCAGACGGATTGGGCTCCGGTGTGAAGGCGAGCATTCTCTCCACACTGACCTCTAAGATCATTTCTACCATGATGGCGGCAGGTCTTCCCATTGAGGAATGTGTGGCAACGATTGCCGCAACCCTTCCCGTATGCTCTTTGCGCGGCGTAGCGTATTCCACCTTTACCATTATTCACCTGCTGAATAATGAGATCGCGGAGATCATTCAGTATGATAATCCCCATGTCATTCTGATACGGAATTATGAGCAATACGATTATCCCAAGACCGAGATGCACATCGGGGGAAAGAAGATCTATAAATCCACCGTTTATTTGCAGGAGGACGATGTATTCATTGCCATGAGCGACGGTTGTCCTCATGCGGGTATGGGAGGGAAATACAATTTCGGTTGGCGTCGGGAAGAAATTGCCGAGTATATGCAGACTCTCGTAGCGGGCGGCTATACGGCAAAGAATCTTTCCACGATGCTGGTAGATGAATGTGATAGCCTGTACGGTCATCGTCCCGGCGACGATACGACGGCGTGTGTGGTGAAGATCCGAAAGAGGGAGCCGATGAATATCCTCTTTGGACCGCCCTCCAACCGAGATGATGCAGATCGCATGATGTCGCTGTTCTTCTCCAAGGAAGGAAAGCATATCATCTGCGGCGGAACCACCTCGTCCATTGCGGCAAAATATCTTGGCAAACAGATTCGTACGAGCTTGAATTTTGAGCGAAGCGACGTCCCCCCCATTGCCTATCTTGACGGCGTGGATCTGGTGACTGAGGGTGTGATCACCATGAACAAGGTGATCCAGTACGCCAAGGATTATTTGGGAGAAAACGGGCTTTACGAGGAATGGAGTTATAAAAAGGACGGAGCATCTCTCATCAGCCAACTGCTGTTTGAGGAGGCGACGGACATCAACTTTTATGTGGGTAGAGCGGTAAATCCCGCTCACCAGAATCCCGACCTGCCTATCAATTTCAATATTAAGATGAATTTGGTAGAGGAGCTTTCCGCATGTCTTGCGAAAATGGGAAAGCGGATCAAGGTCAGTTATTTTTGAGTTAGGAGGTGTAGCATGCGCAAGTTTGATACAAAAGTACAACACTTAAAATATAAGGTCTTGCGTGAGGTGGCTCGTCTTGCATGGGAGGACAAGCTTCTGGAGAATCTGATGGATATCCCCGGAAAGCTCGTCCCCGGAAATGAGCCCACTATGCGCTGTTGCGTTTATAAGGAGCGCGCGATTTTAGGAGAGCGCGTCAAGCTCGCTATGGGCGGAGACAAGAGCAATCCCAATGTGATCGAGGTGATCCAGATCGCCTGTGACGAATGCCCCACAGGCGGTTATGAGGTGACCAATGCCTGCCGAGGCTGTCTTGCTCACCGATGTGAGGACGTTTGTAAGTTTGGCGCCATCAGCTTTGATCAAAATCATGTGGCGCACATTGATAAATCGAAGTGCAAAGAATGCGGCGCATGCGCTAAGGTATGTCCCTTTACGGCGATCGTCAGCAGAAAGCGTCCTTGTCAGAACGCCTGTAAGGTCAAGGCAATTACCATGAATGAGGATAAATCCGCAAAGATCGGTAATGCCAAGTGCATCCAATGCGGCGCTTGTGTTTATCAGTGTCCCTTCGGCGCGATTTCGGATAAGTCCTATATTCTGGATGCCATTGATATTCTGAAGAACAGCCGCGCATACAATCCGGACAGTCACACCAAGGTCTATGCCGTGGTGGCACCCTCCATCTCCAGTCAATTTTCTTACGCGAAGCTGGGGCAGGTGATCACAGGCTTGAAGATGCTTGGCTTCCGCGACGTGATCGAGGCGGCGCTGGGAGCGGATATGGTGGCGATGGCGGAGGCAAAGGAGCTTTCCGAAAAACAGATCCTCACCAGCTCCTGTTGTCCTTCCTTCGTTCAGTATATCAAGGCAAACTTCCCGAACCTTGTGGAGCATATTTCTCATAATCTGTCTCCCATGGCGATGCTTGCGAAATATATCAAGGAGACACATAGCGATGCCAAGGTGATCTTCATCGGGCCCTGCACGTCCAAAAAGAGTGAGGCGCAGCTGGAGTCGGTGAAGCCCTACGTGGATACCGTTCTGACCTTTGAGGAGCTTCAGGCACTCTTTGACAGCCGAGACATTGAGCTGGCGACATTGGAGGAAGGCGTGCTGGATAACGCGTCCTACTTTGGACGGATCTTTGCCAGAAGCGGAGGTCTGACCGATGCTACGGCACAAGCTCTGGCAGAGCAGGGAATCGACTTTGCATTTAAGCCCGTGGTCTGTGACGGAATTGAGGCATGCCGTATGGCACTGCTAAAGCTGAACAAGGGGGTCCTTGATGGCAATTTCATCGAGGGCATGGCATGTATCGGTGGTTGCATCGGCGGTGCGGGTTGTCTGACTCACGGAGAGAAAAACAAGACCGAGGTCGACAAATACGGCAGAGAAGCATTTGAAAAAAATATCAGCGACGCGATCGCTGTATTGAAATAAATTGAAATAAACGTAAAACAATTTAAATTTTAATCAAGAAAGAGGAAAAAACATGAACAAAATTACTGTAATCGGCTCCGGAAGCGTAGGATCTACTATTGCGTATACTCTTACCGTTATGGGTATTGCGTCCGAGATCGTGATGATCGACATCAATCAGGAAAAATCCATGGGAGAAGCATTGGATATCCGTCAGGGTGTACCCTTCTGTAATCCCGCTACCATCTACGCGGGTTCTTATGCAGACGCGAAGAATTCCGACATCGTCGTCATTACCTGTGGCATGGCAAGAAAGCCGGGACAGTCCCGTCTGGATCTGACGCAGGTGAACGTCAACATTCTCAAGGCGGTCGCCAATGAGATCGTAAAGTACGCGCCTGAGGCAACCTACATTATCGTCAGCAACCCCGTTGATATTCTTACTTACGTATTCCATAAGGTTTCGGGGATCCCCGAGGCACGTATCATCGGATCGGGTACCATTCTGGATACCGCCCGTCTGCGCGCGCGCATTTCCGAGTATTATGACGTAAACCAGAAGAACGTTCACGCGTACGTTCTGGGTGAACACGGAGATTCTGCTTTCGTTCCGTGGTCCATCGCCAATATTTCCAACGTTCCGATCGACGATTACAGAAACGCTATTATGAATTCCGCGCAGTATCCTGAGTTCGATCACGATGAGGTAGAGGAGTACGTTCGCAAGTCGGGTGCTCGCGTGATCCAGAGAAAGGGCGCGACCTACTATGCCGTTTCCATGTCTGTCTGTCACATCTGTAAGTGTCTGTTGAGCGGAATTGATACCACGATGACCGTTTCCACCATGATGCACGGGGAGTACGGCATCGATGACGTATGCTTGAGCCTTTTGAGCGTGGTAGGTAACAAGGGCGCGCACAGCAAGGTCCTGCTTCCTCTTAACGAGGACGAGATCAAGCAGCTGCATCACAGCGCGGATTGCCTCAAGGAAATTATTCGAAACATTGAGATCTAACGAAAGGGAGTTATATAATAATGGAATATCGTATTGAACATGATTCTATGGGCGAGATGAAGGTGCCCGCAGACCGTCTTTGGGCAGCTCAGACACAGAGAAGCCACGAAAATTTCGAGATCGGTGTGGGCATCGAGACCATGCCCGCCGAGATCATCCACGCCTTCGGTGTGCTGAAAAAGGCGGCTGCCATTACCAATAATAAGCTTCGTCCCGAAAAGATGACTGACGAGAAGTTGGGCGCCATCATGGCGGCATGCGACGAGGTCATGGCAGGGAAGCTGAACGACCATTTTCCTCTTGTGGTATGGCAGACGGGTTCTGGTACTCAGTCTAATATGAACTCCAATGAGGTCATTGCCAATCGCGGCAACCAGATCCTCGGCAAGACACTGTTGCATCCCAACGATGACTCCAACATGAGCCAGTCCTCTAACGATACCTTTCCCACGGCAATGCACATCGCGGCAGTTTTGAGCCTTGAGGATAAGCTGATCCCCGCCGTTGAGGAGCTGATCGCTACCTTTATCCGTCTGGAGGCGGAGAATGAGGGCATCGTTAAGAGCGGCAGAACTCATCTGCAGGACGCGACTCCCATCAAGTTCTCTCAGGAGATCAGCGGTTGGAGATCCAGCCTGGAGCGCGACGTAGAGCTGATCCGTCGTTCGGTTGAGCCCCTGCGTGAGCTGGCACTGGGAGGAACTGCCGTCGGTACGGGACTGAATGCGCCCAAGGGCTTTGACGTGGGCGTTGCGGAGGAGGTCTCCAAGATCACGGGTAAGAGCTTTATTACTGCATCCAATAAGTTCCACGCGCTGACCTCTAAGGACGAGCTGGTGTTCGCTCACGGAGCCATCAAGGCTCTGGCTTGCGACATGATGAAGATCGCAAACGACGTTCGTTGGTTGGCATCGGGTCCCCGCGACGGTCTTGGAGAGATCTTCATTCCCGAGAACGAGCCCGGTTCCTCCATCATGCCCGGTAAGGTGAACCCCACCCAGTGTGAGGCGGTGACCATGGTAGCCGTTCAGGTGATGGGCAACGACGTGGCTGTCAGCATGGCGGCGTCTCAAGGAAACTTTGAGCTGAACGTCTTTATGCCCGTTTGTATCTATAATTTCTTGCAGTCCGCAAGACTCCTTGCTGAGGCGATCGTATCCTTTAACAAGAACTGCGCGGTTGGCATCAAGGCAAATCGCGAAAAGATGCACCACAATCTGCATAACTCCCTGATGCTGGTTACGGCGCTCAATCCTTACATCGGATATGAGAATGCCGCAAAGACCGCGAAAAAAGCGTTCAAGGATAATATTTCCCTGAAGGAAGCGTGTGTAGAGCTTGGTTTCCTGACGGCAGAGAAGTTTGACGAGGTTTTCCATCCCGAGCAGATGGCATAAATCGGAGGTAAATAAATGAAGGTTAGTTATTTCCCCGGATGCACCCTGAAGAATAAGGCGAAGGATCTGGATCTGTACGCGTACAGATCGGCAGAGGCGCTGGGGGTCACTCTGGAAGAAATTGAAAATTGGCAGTGCTGCGGCGGCGTATTCCCCACCGCATACGATGTGGTGGCAACCAAGCTGACCTCAGTCCGCGCGCTGAAGCAAGCGGCAGATAAGAGTCAGCCTCTGGTGACGGTCTGCTCCGCTTGCCACAACGTGATCAAGCAGACAAACCACACCATGCAGACCAATACTGCTTTTGCGGACAAGGTCAATCGCTATATGGCGGCGGATGGCGGATACACGGGGGAGGCTGAGGTCTACCACTATCTGGAGATGCTTCGGGATCTGATTGGATTTGATAAGGTCAAGGAAGCCGTGGTCAACAGCCTGAAGGGCAAGAAGATCGCCGCATACTACGGTTGTCTGTTGCTTCGTCCGGGTAAGGTCATGCGCATGGACGATCCCGAAAATCCTACGATCATGGAGGACCTGATTCGGGCACTGGGCGCTGATGCGGTGATTTACGGAAGAAGAAACGAGTGCTGCGGCGCGTACGTTTCGGTGGAAAGCCCCGAGTCGGCAAAGAGAAATGCAAGCGCCATCGTAGAGAATGCAAAGGCGGCAGGAGCGGAGATGATCATCACCGCGTGTCCCCTCTGTAAGTACAATCTGGAGAAGAACGGTGCGGATATCCCCGTGGTGTATTTCACCGAGCTTCTTGCCGAGGCTCTTGGCGTAAAGGAGGATACAAATGCATAACGAAAAGTATCTTCGTGAGGAGATTCTCCGCATAAGCGGTGTTAATACCGCGAAATGTATGAAGTGCGGAAAATGCTCCGCTACCTGTCCTGCTTACGACGAGATGGAGTACCATCCCCATCAGTTTGTCAGCATGGTAGAAACGGGGGATATCAAGCCCCTGCTGGATTCCGAGTCTCTCTATAAGTGTCTGTCCTGCTTTGCTTGTGTGGAGCGGTGCCCCAGAGGGGTAGAGCCCGCTAAGGTGGTGGAGGCAGTGCGCCTTTGCGCGGTCAGACAAAAGGGACAGAATCGCATGACGCCCGATGACGTACCTCAGCTGGTGGAAGCGGATACGCCTCAGCAGCTGCTGGTCAGCGCGTTCAGAAAATATCGGAGGTGAGAATCCGTGCAAAAAATAGGTGTATTTGTCTGCCACTGCGGCAGTAATATCGCAGGTACGGTAGATGTGAAAAAGGTTGCCGAAATGGCACTGAAGGAACCCGGCGTATTCCATGCCGAGGACTACCCCTATATGTGCAGTGAGGCCGGTCAGTCCCGGATCGCTGCCGCAATCAAAGAAAAGGGTCTTACCGGTATCGTGGTCTGCTCCTGCTCTCCCAGAATGCACGAGGCCACCTTCCGCAAGGCTGCGGAGCGTGCCGGTCTGAACCCCTACATGGTGGAGATCGCCAACATCCGTGAGCATTGCTCCTGGATCCATAAGGATATGGAAGAGGCCACCGCAAAGGCAGTGATCCTTGCCCGGGCAGCTATAGCCAAGGTGAATCTGAATGCGCCCCTGCAGGCAGGTGAGAGCCGTGTCACCAAGCGCGCTTTGGTCATTGGCGGCGGTATCGCCGGTATTCAGACCGCACTGGATATTGCAGACGCAGGCTATGAAGTGGACATTGTGGAAAAGACTCCCTCTATCGGCGGTCGTATGTCCCAGCTGGATAAGACCTTCCCCACTCTGGACTGTTCTGCCTGTATTTTGACACCTAAGATGGTGGACGCGGCAGGTCACGAAAAGATCAACATCTATACATACAGCGAAGTGGAAAAGGTTACCGGCTTTGTAGGTGACTTCACTGTGGACATTCGCAAGAAGGCCCGCAGTGTAGACGCCACCAAGTGTACCGGCTGCGGCGTATGTCAGGAGAAATGCCCCTCCAAAAAAACCCCCAGCGAATTCAACCGTGGTCTGGGCAACCGCAGCGCCATC
>JAZNVA010000088.1:0-10201 GCA_045592565.1 Eubacteriales bacterium
AAATACTCTGGTCGTCGTCTCCCACCACCATGATATTCTTATGTACCCCCGACAGTGCGGCGGTCAGACGCAGCTGCGCCACGTTGGTGTCCTGAAACTCGTCCACCGACACGTAGCGGAATTTTCGTCCGTAATAGTCCCGAACCTCCTCGTCCCGCTCCAGCAAAAGAACGGTCTGCATAATGAGGTCGTCAAAATCCAGCGCGTTGGAATCCCGCAGTCTCTCCTGATACGCCCGATAAACACGGGCGATCTGCTTCTGACGGAAATCCCTCTGTCCGTATTCCTGCTCAAAGAGGTCGGGGGTAAGAAGCTCCTCCTTGGCGCGGCTGATGATACTCATCACGCTTTTTACGGGAAGCGTTTTTTCGTCGATATTCAGCCCCTTGATCGTCTCGGTGAGAGCGTTTTTGGTATCGGTGGTATCGTAGATGGTAAAGCCCCTGTCGTAGCCCAACCGATCCCCCCACTGACGGAGGATCCGCACACAGATCGAGTGGAAGGTCCCCGCCCAGATCCCATCGGCATCCGCCTCATCGGGGAGAGTGGCGCGGAGTCGGCTTTTGATCTCGTTTGCCGCCTTATTGGTAAAGGTGATGGCAAGCATCTGCCACGGGGGACAGGCGGCGGAGATAAACTCGGAGAGGATCGGCTCGATCTCCTCGCGGGACAGGTGACACGCCGCCTCCAGCTCTCGCACCCGTTCCTCCGTGAGGTCGTGTGGCGTATAGGTACTGAAATAGGCGTTGCCGAAGCGGAGAATAAAATCGATCCTTCGCACCAGCACCGTGGTCTTTCCGCTTCCCGCTCCGGCCAGGATCAGCAGTGAGCCCTCGGTGGTATACACCGCCTCTCTCTGTTGCTCGTTCAGCTTGTCGTAATATCGGTCAAATAAAGCTCTTTTTGCCGCTTGGTAGCGGTCTTGCAACGTCATTGGCATATTGTTTCATTCCTGTTTTTTATTTGGTCATTGGGACACAGCTACGGTCTTCTGTTTTCCTGTTTGTTCAACAGCTCCCGTATTCTCTCCGCTTGCTCCTCGCGGGAGCTGCGCTCGATATCGGAATCGGTATCCGTGGCGGGAGCGGTGGAAAAGAGGCGGGATTCCTCTTTGTTTTTCTCGGCTCGTTCCTTGGTAAACGCCCGTTCTCTTACGCGGTAGGGGCTGATCCCAAGGGCGATCTCTCCTTTTCTCGAAAGGACACAAAGGATCAGTGAGAGGACGTACAGCGCGCCGCCGATGAGAAGCGGCTCGGGAAAGGTCGTATGCAGGATCACGGGATAGTACAGCACCCGATCATAGCACAGCACCAGCAGGCGTGGAAATGCCAGCAATGGCAGGACCAAGCCCTGCCAGATGCAGGTGGCGATCCGATTGGGAAAAATGGTAAGATACAGTGCCCGCGCCGTTCCGCGCTCCTTCGGCTCGCTCGCGTAAAGAATCGCGCCCACCGACGACCAGACCGTGGCAACGGCTCCCACAAGATACAGCAACACGCAGACGAGGATCAGGATCAGCACCGTCCACGAGAAGGTCTCGTTTGCCGCCGACAGCTCCTCCGCGCCAAAGAGAAATTCTCGGACCTGCTCCCACGCGTTTCCCAGCAGGGCGGCAAGAGAGATCGTCTCTCCCGTTCCCGTATCCGCCGTAGTAAACCGCAGACAAGGAATATAGAGGCTGACTGTCATCAGCGTGAAAAAGACGGGGGGCAGACAGGCGCGCGTCAGCAACAGCCCCCGCTTTTTATGATTCGTTTGATCCATATGGTTCGACTTGCTCATGGGTACTCCTTATTCACAAAGAAAATCGGTGCGGAAGAAGCGCGGAAAGCGTCAGCACAAGGGGCTTCCCTTCCTTGTCCTTCAGGATCACGGAAAACTCCTCGGAGCAGAATTCCGACATGACCTGACGGCACACGCCGCAAGGGGCGCAGGGATTGTCGTTTCCCACCACGGCGATGGCGGAAAAGTCACGCTTTCCCTCCTTGACCGCCGAAAAGATCGCCACGCGCTCGGCGCAGCAGGTGGGGGTAAAGGACGCGTTCTCAATGTTACAGCCGAAAAAGACCTCTCCGTCCTCGCACAGAAGCGCCGCTCCCACGCGAAAGCCCGAATAGGGGGCATACGCCCTCTCCCTCGCCTCCTCGGCAAGGCGCAAAAGCTCTTGATGATCCATAAAATTCTCCTGTCAAAATCAAAGAATTGATTGCCCGTCACAGGAAAAGGGTACTCCCAGCGCTTGCGCTACGGTAGCGCCAACGTCCGCGAAGGTTTCCCGTGTACCGTAATTTTTGGGGGTGACTCCCGTGCCGTACATCAGCAGAGGGACGTACTCCCGCGTGTGGTCGGTGCTTTTCTCAAAGGACGGATCACACCCGTGGTCAGCGGTGATCATCAGAAGATCCTCCGCGCCCAGCAAAGGCAGAAAACCCGCAAGCCACGCGTCAAAGCGCGAAAGCCCCTCGGCATAGCCCGAAGCATCCCGTCGGTGTCCCCATTTGCTATCGAAATCCACCAGATTCACAAAGCAAAGCCCCGAAAAATCCTCTCTCGCTATCTGTACGGTGATCGCCATGCCCTCCTCGTTGGAGTGGGTACGCAGGGTACGCGTCATGCCAACTCCCGCAAAAATATCGGTGATCTTTCCCACAGCAATGCAATCCCTGCCCGCCTCGCTCAGCGCCTGCGGAAGCAGACGAACGGGGGGCTTCAGAGAAAAATCGCGGCGGTCTGCCGTACGGCTGAAATCAGGGTAGATGCCCTCAAAGGGACGGGCGATCACACGCCCCACCCCAAGCTCTCCCGTGAGCAGCTCTCTTGCCGTCTCGCAGATGGCATACAGCTCCTCAAGAGAAACGGTGTCGGTATGGGCGGCGATCTGGAACACACTATCCGCCGAGGTATAGACGATCAGATCTCCCGTCCTCTGATGCTCCTGTCCGAACTCCCGAATCACCTCGGTTCCCGAATAGGGACGGTTACAGAGAACGCCCCTGCCTACGGCAGAGGAAAAACGCGCCAACAGCTCGTCGGGAAATCCATCGGGGAAGGTAGGCAACGGACGGGGCGAGATATGCCCTGCCAGCTCCCAGTGACCGATCGTGGTATCCTTGCCCATGGACGCCTCCCGCAGACGAGCCGCGGCGGCGGTGGGGCGATCGGTCACGCCCAAATAGGACAGCCCCTCCACGTTGCCAAGCCCCATGCTCAGCAGTGTGGGGATCTTCAGTCTTCCCGTTCGGTACAGACTTCCCAACGTAGACGCCCCCTCGTCGCCGAAGGCGGCGGCATCGGGGGCTTCCCCCGCGCCAAGACTGTCCAGAACGATCAAAAATACCCGTTTTGCTTTCATTTTTGCTTATCCTTTTTCATTCTCACCGCCAGATCCAGCGCCAGCTCCATCATATCGGTGAAGGAGTTCTGACGCTCCTCGGCAGTGGTGGATTCACCCGTCACCAACGAATCGGAGACCGTACAGATGGCAAGGGCGCTCTTTCCCGCCCGCGCCGCGTTCATATACAGTGCCGCCGCTTCCATCTCCACGGCAAGCACCCCCAGCTTTGCCCACTTGAGCGTGGCGTCACTGTCGTCATCGTAAAAGGTATCAGAGGAGAGAAGATTTCCCACGTGATAAGGCAAGCCCCTCTCTCTCGCCAGCGCCACGGCTCCCTCCAGAAGCCCGTAGGAAGCGATGGGCGCGTAGCTTCCCCGCAGACCGAACTGCTCGCCATAGACGGAGTTGGTACAAGCTCCCTGCCCGATCACCAGATCGCGGAGCTTCAGCTCAGGGCGAAGGGCGCCCGCCGAGCCGATACGGATAATATGCTCCACCCCAAAGGCATGGAACAGCTCGTAGCTGTAGATCCCGATAGACGGCATCCCCATTCCGCTTGCCATCACCGACACGGGAACGCCCTTCCACGTGCCCGTATAGCCCTGTGCGCCGCGGACATTATTGAACAGTGTCGCCCCCTCCAGAAAATTCTTTGCCACAAATTCCGAGCGGCAGGGATCCCCCGGCATCAGCACGGTCTTGGCGATCTGCTCGGGCGTCGCGTTAATATGGGGAGTGGGATACGTCATAGCCATGATCTCCTTTTTTCGTTTTATGCTTTGGGAAGATTGCTTCCCTCCATGTAATAGGACGCTTCCATATCCGCTACACAAAGAGCGAAGGCGAGGGGGAACATTTCCAGCGCCTTGCCCACCTGATTGGCGTCCTCAGGACCTGAGAAGCCCATGTGATACCGAATGGCAAAGGCTTCCTCTCTCGTCAGCCTCATAAAGCCCGACAGAATATACACCGATTTTTCTCCGTGTCCGTAAGGAAGGGTGTCCTCGATGGTATAGTATGGGACGCTTTCCCATACGCCGTTCTTTTTCACGTTCCGCATCTCGGTCTTATAGAAATTGGTCTTGCACACGTCGTGCAGCAGCGCGACGATGGCAAGGGATTCCTCCGTGAAGGTAAAGCCGTAGCGGTCGCGGAAGCGGGGACGCTTGGCAAAGTCGCACAGACACTCGTAGACGTTGAGGCTATGCTCCAGAAGTCCTCCCTCATACGCTCCGTGGAAGCGGGTGCTGGCGGGAGCGGTGAAAAAATCGGTCTTTTCGGTGAGATACTCCAAAAACGCCTCTGATCCCTCACGGGTGATGCAGGCGCGCCAGATCTCCATAAATTTTTCCCTGTTGGTCATGTATATATCCTCTTTCGCGTTAAAATTACTTGAATTTATTATATCATATCGGGGAAAGAAAATCAACGGCAATTCGGAAAAAGGACGCCCCCATTCCGAAAAATCCGCAGTCGAATGCCGTCAGTCTCTGCGACGCTTGAATCGCAGAACGGCGCCTGCCGCCACAAGACTCAGCGGAAGCAGGAAAATGGTCACGATACCAACGGTCAGGGCAACCTTCTCTCCTACTACCACGTAGGCGCTCTCATACGCCTTGGCGGCGGGAAGCGTCGCTTCCGACCGATAAGTCAGGTCGGTCCATTTGGCGCTCATCATCAGCAAATACACGTCGTAGATATTTTCGTCCGTATAATCCTCTGTGGTAGAGGCAAAGGACTCCCCTCCCGTAAACCACACAAGCCGCGCGCCCGCGTTCGTTTCTGCCGCCACGGCGAGAGGATATTCCCCCGTCTCTCCGCTCTCGCCTAGGCGGGCATCCTTTGCGCTGATCAGCAGAGGGGTATGCGTCAGCGAGCCGTCCTCGGGCTCGCTCATGAGAATGGCGTTTCCGCGCCGGATGGCGGGAGCCAACGAGCCGTCACCCGCCAGGACCGAAAAGATCTCGTGATCGGTATTGATCTTCACCTTGACCGTGTCGCTTCTCGTTTTTTTCGGGATAGCGCCGTTTTCCCCCTCGGCTTCCTCCTCGACCTCCGTCCAAACCGTATCCGCGGTGGCGGAAAGTCCGTAGGACGCAAGAAGCCCCATCAGGTTCGGCGTCTCGGACAGATTCCTCTCTCCCGTAACCACACTCAGGGTTCCTCCCCCATCTAGGTACGACCGAAGAACGGCGATCTGCCCCTCGGTATAATCCTCAGCAGGCAGGAGTATCAGCACCGACGCCGCGTCCTCGGGGACCGTCTCGGTCTCCCTCAGATCAAGAGGTTTGGGTGTCTGCTCCCCAAAGGACGACAGCATATCGCCCATAAGACTGCCCGACAGCACCGTCTCTCCGTGTCCCGTGAGGATATAATTCTTGGGGATCAGATCGGCGGCAACGTATTCCGCAAGACTGACCAGCATCTCTCCTTGGAAATACAGGCGGGATTCCTCCACCAGAGCCGCAAAATAATCGGCGTAATTTTCATTTTCCGAAAGCATCTGATAATAAGCGGCATACTCGGCGGCAGACATCTGCGCTGCTCCGCCCGACGTGCCCGACATACCGTACATGGCGCGGTAGTAATTCACAAACGCTACGATATTGGCGTTGGCATTCTCATAGTAGAACAGATCGGCATAGCCCAGATAGGTGGCGCGCTTTTCGGACTCCGCCACTACGGTATAAGCGGGAACGGTATCGCCCGTCAGCCCGGCGCGCTCCAGAAGCTCGGTTTCCCCCTCCCCTTTTGCATATCGCACCGATACTCGGGGGGACGCGGCATCCAACGACTCCGCAAACGCCTCGAATTTTCGGTCGCTTCGGTCGGCGTTGAGGACGGTAAGCGTCACTTCCCGCTTCAACCCGCGAAGAAGGTCGCGGTTCTCCCCGGAGACGGTATAAAGCTTCTCCTCCGTCAGGTCAAGCCGCGCGCTTCCCGCGGGGATCATCAACGCCGCTCCGTTGAGCAAAAGCGCCACCGCCACAAAAAGGGCTGACAGACGGATCTTCTTGGTATGAGACGTCCACACGGCGCCCCGCGTTCTTTTCTGAAGCAGTCCTGTGAAAAGCGCGGCAAGAGAGGCATATAGGATCCAGGTACGAGGCTCTGCGCGTCCCTCTCCCAGCGCGGAAAAGGCGCCAAAGACCGAGACAGTCTCCACGATCCTTTTTGCCATGCCCGTCAGATATCCCGACAGTGCCTGCAGAGCCACCGCCGCGGCAAGGACACCGTAGCTGACGGCATACGCCGCCCACCTTTTTTTCAGGGAAAAGGAGAGAAACAGGAATGCCGAAAGGAGCGCAAGCTCCAGCAGAGCAAAGCCAAGCAAAGCGGCATAGGCGGAGAGCAGATTCACGGGGGCAAGATAGCCCAGAAGCAGGGGGCACGCCCCAAGGATCCCCGTCATCAGACCGAGGATCGACAGCGCGAACAGATATTTGCCCCAAAGCACGTCCCGCGCTGTCAGAGGAAGCAGAGCGAACAGCTCCTCCTCACCCCCGCGGTCTCCGCAAAGCAGCGGGATCGTCAGAGCGGGCAGAAGGATCGCCACGCCTACGCTCAAAAGAGACAGCACCTCCTCATAGGCAGTGGCTCCGTAAATGAAATGATGGACGGTGACGAACAGTCCCGTCAGAAAAACGAACGAGCCGCACAGCGCAAGTCCCCGCAGAGAGCGGAAAAAGGCGCGCCATTCTCTTTTGAATACAGCGATCATTCCGCCACCTCCTCTCGCCGTCCGTTCGCGGCGGCACAGAAACGCAGATAGAGCTCCTCCAAGGTCTCCCCCGCACCATTCTCCGCAAGACGGCGCTCCAGCTCCTCAAAGCTCCCCGCCGCCAAAAGCGTTCCTTCGGACAGCAGGAGCACGTCCTCACAAAGCGCCTTGGCAAGGGCGTATGAGGCGGTCGCCAAGATCACGGTCTTCACGCCCCCAAGCATGACAAGAAGCTCCCGTCTTGCCTGCTCGGACTCATCTCCAAGGGTATGCATAGGCTCCTCAATAAGCAAAAGATCGGGATTGCCCAACAGCGCCATTGCCATTGTCAGCCGCCACCGTTCCGCTTCAGTCAGGCGGCGCACAAGGCGTTTTCCCACGCTCTCCAAGCCAAGAAGCGCCTCCGCCTCCTTGATCTGACGGGGCAGGAGCTCGGTTCCCACGCCCTTTGCCTCTCCCGCAAATTCCAGTGTTTCACGGACGGTCATATCCCCCGCAAGGGAAGCGCGGGCGGGCACGTACGCCACCTTGGCGCGCAAGGCGGTGTTGTTTGGAGTCATGGTCTCTCCCCCGATCTCCACCGAGCCATCCTCCGCGGGGCAAATCCCCGCAAGCAGACGCAACAGCTCTCCTTTGCCCGATCCGTCGGGAGCAAGGATCCCATGGATCCCTTTTTGGAAAACGGAGAAGCTGATCCCTTCGTTTGTATTTTTCAAGCGCCCTCCCACGCGCAGCTCGCGCGCCGTCAGAGCGATCTCTCTTTCCTGTACCATACCGCACCTCGTATGAGTTGTTTTTATGTTTATATTATATCATAAAACCGTGTTCATTGAAAGGACAATGTGAGAATTTTTCCAAAAGATTTTCATTTATTTCGGACCGTCGGGGACGACGGTTCGCCACACGCGAAGCGTGTCATTCTGAGCGTGAGAAGAATATTGGTATATCTTACACAAGGAGTCGAAGAATCCTTTTGCCGAGGGAGTTACCGCAAAAAGAAAACCGCCTCAGGAGAGGCGGTTATAATATTTCCCCGACGAATGGGTAAGCCGACGGTAGAAAATGATCAGGCAGACCAGATTGGCAAGGATCACAAGCACCCAGCTGATGGGCCACGAAAGATAGATCCAGACGATATCTCTGGGCACAAACAGATAGATGGTCTTTACCCAGAGAATACGGAATGCGCAGGCACCTACCAAGGAATTGATCATGGTGAACACGGATTTTCCCATTCCTCGCAGAACGCCCGCCAGCACCTCCATGACGCCGCACAGGAAATAGGTGGGAAGAATGATGGCGAGACGCTCCCTGGTGTAAGCCAGAACGGGCTCGTTATCGGGCGCGTACAGCCCTACGAAAAAATCCGAAAAGAGCAGAATGATCCCGCCCATGACAAGTCCCACAACGGTTGCGGCAACGATACCCAGCAGAGTGATCCGCTTGAGATTGCGATATTTTTTTGCCCCCACGTTCTGTCCCGTGAAGGTCATGGCAGTCTGGTAGACCGAATTCATGGCAACGTAAACAAAGCCCTCCAGATTGCCCGCCGCGGAATAGCTTGCAACCGCCACGTCGCCGAAGCTGTTGACGGCGGATTGGATCATGGTATTGGCAAGGGAAAAGAGGGAGCTTTGTATTCCCGACGGAACGCCGATGGCAAGGACCCGACGAACGCTTGCCTTATCGAATCGGAGCTTGCGGAACGAAAAATGAAGGATTCCGTCGCTTTTCATCAAAAAAATGAGGATCATCGTCGCGGACAGATACTGGGACGTAATGGTGGCGATGGCAACGCCCTCCACGTTCATACCAAACAGAGCAACCAGCACCAGATTCAACGCCACGTTGACAAAGCCCGAGATCGACAAAAAGATCAGGGGGCGCTTGGTGTCTCCCGTGGAGCGTACCATAGCCGCCGCGTAGTTATAGACCATATTGGCGGGCATGCCGAGAAAAATAATGCGAAGATAGCGCGTGCCGTACGGCAAAACGTTCTCGGGGGTATCGATGAGTCGGAGCAGCGTCTCCGACATGAATACGCCGAACAGAGCCGCGAACACTCCCAGCAGAGCCGCCAGAAGAAGCGAGCTATGCAAGGTCTTTTCCACCCGATCCCGCTCTCCCGCGCCAAGATGATGCGCCACCACGACTCCCGCTCCCACGGAAAGTCCCATGAACAGATTGACCGCCAGATTGGTCAGCGATCCCGTACACCCCACCGCCGCCAGAGCCAGCTCCCCGCGAAAGGAGCCGATCACGGCAAGATCCGCCGCGCTGTAGAAGGTCTGCAACAGTCCCGTCAGGACAACGGGGATGGCAAAGCGGATCAGCTTTCCGAGGAAGGGCCCCTCGGTCATATTCAGTTCTTTTTGAGGCTTTGTTTTGACCGCTGTCATGACTGTTTCTCCTTGATCCACCGTAATACACCATCATTATAGCATGACTTTGAGGAAAGTCAAGTAGATTATAAAAATTTATATGATCCAATGCCCTTACTATATGATCAAATGTCTTCGGACGGCGGCGGAGCCGAAGGGAGACGGAGTCTCGGTGCGGAGCAAGGACGCGCGTAGCGTTCAGGCGGGGAGCGCGGAGCTCTCGGGGAGAAGCCACGGCTTTCCTTTTCTTTTTTCTTTTCCTCCCCCTTCCCATTGTCATTATCATTGTCACTATCATTATCCTTATCATTATCCTTATCATTATCGGCTTTTGGGGGTTTTTGAAAAAAAGCCAAAAAAACCCCGGCCTTTTTGGGTTTTCAAAAAAAGCCGAAAAACCCACGGCTTTTTTGAAAAACTCGGATTTTCAGATGCAGGATATCACAAGCTGTCCGTTAATTTTCGAAAACAGCCGCGGGATGATAAATTTCCTTTTTTATCTTGCTATTTCATTGACAAAGCCCCGGGTTTATGATATAATGTATTTTTGAATACAAATCACCGATTTTCTGAAAGGACTTACGATATGTGCGCACAATTGCTATCCACTCAGCCCTACAAGGGCACCCGTGATTTTTACCCTCAGGAGATGCGTCTCCGCAACTGGTTCTTTGGCAAGATCCGACAGGTTCTGGAGACCTCCGCGTTCGAGGAATACAACGGCCCCATGCTGGAATCGCTGGAGCTTTACGCCGCCAAGAGCGG
>JAZNVA010000089.1:0-8744 GCA_045592565.1 Eubacteriales bacterium
TGAACTGCCCCAAATTGTGCGGACAGCACAAAAACAGCCTTAATGGCAGAAAATATTAAAAGTTAAGCAACGAACTGACATCGCTTTTCGAGTGGTGTCAGTTTTGTTTTGAGTTGAATACGTTCGTTATTATAGAAGCGAATGTATTCGCCTATGAGGAGGCGAGCCTCCTCATAGGTTTTAAGTTTGGTTCGGTAGATACACTCGGTTTTGAGAATAGAAAAGAAATTTTCAGCCATAGCATTGTCATAAGGATTTCCCCTACTTGACATTGACGGCGTTATGTGGTATGATTTTATTAGGCTATAATACGCTTGCGAGGTGTACTGAAAGCCTTGGTCACTGTGGAGGTGCAAGTTCCCGGTGACCTTTTCCTTTTTCTTGGCTGCTCTGATCGTAGAGAGAACGAGATTGATGTTCTGCTTAGTACCTGTCTTGTAAGCAACAATACTGTTGTCATATAGATCACGAATAACAGAAAGATACAAGAAACCTTGTCCCGTTCGAATGTACGAAATATCCGTTACCCACTTTTGATTGGGACGGTCTGCATGGAAATCTTGTGCTAAAAGATTTGGATATTTGTATATGCCGTTGGTATAGTTGTGATACTTCTTTCGCCTAACCTCTGACAACAAATTGTATTTCTGCATTACACGAAGTACCGTTTTAGGATTTCTATATATTCCTTGTCTTTCAAGCCATATATGAACTCTACGATAGCCGTAGGTACTGTGGCTATGCTCTTGACACTCTCGGATCTTCTCTGCAAGAGGCAGATCCCATGCCGGGATATCCATTCTCTTGACATAGTCATAGTATCCGCTCCTGGATACCTCAAAGAACCGGCACATCTCGCTGATTGAATATTTATCCTTGTGGCGGTAGATCACCATATATTTTACGCTTGTCCTCACTTCCTTTCTGTGAGCGAGAGAAAATCCCGCAGCAATTCATTTTCCATCTCTAATTGCTTTATCCGCGCATCCTTCCTAGCCACCTTGTAGCGCAGATCGGCAAGTTTATCTTCCTCACTTACAACGCTATCCTTTGCAGGTCTGCCTTTCTTCTTGATTGCTATTCCTGCAGCTATCTTGCGTTGCTTTTGATTATATCTCGTCTTAAAATCTCGCATTTGCTTGTAACTGAATCCAAGCATTTCTCCTATTTGTCTTAATGTCTTTCCTTCCTCCCAAAGACGTATAATCTCTTTTTCATATCCTTCTATGTGTCGGTATTCTCTTGGCATAACAAAAACCTCCTATGGTAGTACTTTAATTCTACCATAGGAGGCTGTTTTTTTCAATTGTCCGTTTTTAACGGACTTGTTCAGTCTGCGGACGGCGCTTTTTTCTATTGCTTCTTGACGGTAGGAGACGGCTCTCGCTTTTTCTTTTTTCTGTATTCGCTGGGTGACATTCCCATTTGCTTGATAAAGGCGCGGTTGAAGGTCCGCAGGGTGTTAAATCCCACGGCTTCACTGATCTCTGTCACGGTCATCTCACCTTTGACCAGATGCTTGCAGGCGCTGGCAACTCGCAGGGAGTTGACGTAGTCGCAAAAGCCGATATGAAGCTTGTTGCTCATGACGTGAGAGATATAATATCGGCTCAGATGAAGCTCCCGTTCCAGAAGCTCAAGGGAAAGATCCTTATCAAAGTTTTGGGAGCAATAATTCATGATCGTTCCCACCACGTGATAGTCAACCGCCTGCACATCACGAAGCTCCATTTTTTGCAGGAGCTTGCCGAAAAAGGCGAGAAGATATCCGCGAAGGATCCCATCCCGATAGGGCTCGGAGCCGTAGTAGCTGTCGGAGATCCGATAGATCAGATCGCAGATCTCGGGATCGGAGGACATTCCCTTGAGAAGGTTGGAAACAGGAAGATGGGCGGTAAATTGAGAGGATAGCTCGGGAATGAGATCGGGTGAGATCTTGAGGAGAATATACTGCTCCTTTTTAAGGGTTCGGAAGTCATGGATCTGATTGGGGAATACCACGATGATATCTCCGCCCATGACGTCATATGCGGTACTGTCAATGGTGGCACGGGTATGGCCATCGAATACTACCGCCAGCTCGATCTGGTGGTGAAGATGAGAATGAAATCCCAAGGTATTGGTGGAGTGTCGTACACAGTCCCGACAGTAGATGTCCTCGTTTTTCTTTTCATATACGGCTTGCACGGCGGTCTCCTCCTCTCGTCTGATGGCTTGGTGGCTTTATTGTACCACAATTTTTGTCCTTTTTCAAGGAAAAAGAAACATTTTTTCACAATCTTTTTCATATATCTTTTCTGTGAAACGGTATGCGGGAGGGAAGAGATGGAAAGACTAAGACAGTATGCGCTACTTCTATGCGCGGTATTGATATTGGGAACGGCGCTTGGCGGGTGCGGTGAGAGGAATTCGATTTCCGACTATCGGGATTTTCCCTTTTCTGCGGTGGTTTCATGGACGGTAGGGGAAATGTCCGTCAAGGCGCGGATCGACGTCTCCTCGGATGGCACGGTGTGTGCGGAGATGATGGAGCCTTGTGAGCTTGCGGGGATCGTGCTGATCTCTCAAGGAAAGGAACGGAAGATCTTGTGCGGAGACATAGAGCTGGAGGCGGGGGGGATGGCTCCTTTTTTTGATACTGTGCATCTGCTTCTTCCTGTGGGGACGCGCCGTGTTGTGTGTACTACGGAATGGGAAGGGGTGCGTGTAACATACGCAGAAACAGAAGGAGAGAAAAAGGTGGAGCTGTATCTGGAGCCTGAGAGCGGAGCTCCCATTGGGATCCGTTGCGGGGAGACGGTGTTGACCGTCCATTCCTTTGAATTTCGTTTGCAGAAGGGAGAGGAGATACCGTGAAGATCTTGCTTCTGATCTCCGAGATGGCACGAGGCGGGGCAGAGACACATCTGTATGATCTGGCGTGTATGCTTACCCGACGGGGGCATCAGGTGACGGTGTCGTCAGCAGGAGGGGAATTGGCGTCGAAGCTGGGCTCATACGGAATCAGACACGAGTACCTTCCGTGGAATACCCACCATCCCCTGCGCCTTTGGAAAGCCAGACGGGGATTGATTCATTTGATCAAGCGGGAGCACTTTGATCTGATCCATGCCCACGCGCGGCTTCCTGCCGCGTGCGCATTCGGTGTGTCAAAGAAAAAAGGGATCCCCTTGATCGTCACGGTACACGCCCGTTTTCGGGTGAATCCCATTTTTCGTCTGCTTTCCCGATGGGGCGATCGTACTGTGGCGGTAAGTGAAGATCTGGCGGAATACGTGGAAAAAGAATACGGTGTGATGCGGGAACGGATCACTGTGATCCCCAACGGGATCGATACCGACCGCTTTTTGCCCAACGACAGGGCGGAGAGAGGGGACAAGCCTCGGATCCTGTTTTTCAGTCGTCTGGACGGAGATTGCTCTCTCGGAGCCGAGCTGTTGTTGGACATAGCGCCACGCCTTTGGAGGGAGTTTGGTGCCGTGGAGCTTTGGATCGCAGGCGGAGGGGAAAAAGAGGAGGCGCTACGGCGGAGCGCAGAGAGGATCTGCGCGGAGAATCCCGCGATTCGGATACGGTTTTTCGGTCACGTAGAAGCGCCCGAGGAGATTCTTCCGCGGACAAGTGCGGTGATCGCGGTCTCCCGTTGCGCCATGGAGGCAATGGCGTGCGGAGTTCCCGTGATCCTTGGAGGAAACGAGGGCTTCCTTGGCGTGGCGGAGGGGGAGATACTGACGAGGGGAGAAAAAAGTAATTTTTGCTGTCGGGGAGAATCCCCCATGACGGCAGATCGGCTTTTTAACGCACTTCGGGAGCTTCTGTCCCGTACCGAGGTTCAACGACAGACGTTGGGACAAGCCCTTCGTGGATACGTGATGCAGCATCACGGAAGGGAAAAAATGGTGGATCGCTTGGAAGTCGTTTATCGTCTTGCTGTCAGAAAAACAGAACAGAAGAAAGGCGTTCTTCTTTGCGGATATTACGGATTCGGGAACATGGGAGATGACGCGCTTTTACGCGCCTCGGTCTGCCGCGCCCGTGAGGAGTTTCCTGATCGGAATCCTTTTGCCCTGACCAAGAGGGGAAGACGGGACAGCGCGCGATTTGAAATCCCCTGTGTTTGCCGATCCTCTCCCTTTGCCGTCCGACGGGCAATCGGAGACGCCTCGGTTCTGGTGTTTGGCGGCGGAACGCTTTTGCAGGATCAAACCAGCTTGCAATCCTTGCTTTATTATGCGGTGTTGCTTCGCTATGCTCAACAGAAGGGCTTACGAACGGTACTGTGGGGAAACGGATTGACCATGCCTCACACCGCCATTGGTACGTATTTATTGCGGTGGGCATTGGTTGGATGCGATCTGGTGGAATTGAGAGATGATGCGTCGGTAATGGTGGCGCGAGAGGTCCTCGGCTCCAATTGTGCGCTTCCCATTCGGAGAACGCCCGATCTGGTTCTGGCGTATCCCCCAAGGGTTGAGGAGCGGGGGCGCGTGACAACAAGGCTGGGGATAGGGAACCGAAGGGTGGCGGTGGTGATTCCCAGAGGAAAGAGCGGCGCCGGGTTGATCAGGCTGTTTTGTCGATGGGTAACGACACTGACCGATGAGGGACTGCTTCCCGTGGTGGTTCCCATGTTCCCACAGGAGGATCTTCGACTTTGTCGCCGTCTCTGCGCCGACGTGGAAGGAATTCTCGCGGAGGATCTGACTCCGGGGGAGCTGATCGCCCTGATGGGGGAGAGTGAGATCGTATGCGGGATGCGATTGCACGCGCTGGTGTTTTCCTCCTTGGTGGGGACACCCTTTGTGGGATTTGGTGCCGACAGCAAGATCGAATCCTTCTGCCGCGAGAGGGGCGGGGTGTATTTTACCGATTTGTATCAAGATTAAAAAAGACCAATCTCATTTCTGAGATTGCTCTTTGATCTACATATTACGTATTGTCTGCTGTTCCGTGATGACCGATCATGAAATAGAGGTCACCCGTGATGTGTTCGCCCTCCAGATATGCGCCGTAGACCTCGTCGCGGACAAGCTTGAAGCGGGAATCGTAGGGGGGCGTTCTTGTGGTTCCGACCGTGCATTCGCAGTCTGCCTCGGGGAAGAGACGAACGGTAGCATCCTGTAGACCGATGATCTTGATCGCCCGACGGTAACGCACGTTGTTTGGCGGCGCTTCACGGCAAGAGATAACCCCACTCTCCTGCTCCACGAAGATTCTGCATTCCCGATGCTCTCCTCTGGCAAAGCGGTAGATCGAATGACCGTTTTTCAGCTCGGCGTCGGTTCCGATCAGCAGGGGCGCGCCAAAGGGGAAACGAAGGGAGATATCCGTGGTGGTAAAGGTGTTTTGCGCGGAGAGGAAAAGACCGTGATCACGGGGATAGAGCGCAAAGGCGGGCGGCTTGTGAGAGGGATCCTTTTTGACAAAACGAATGGAGTATCCGCAGGTCGAAAGGGCGTCCAGCGCCGCAGCGGGAGATTTCTCCGTGTCGAGAGGCGTGATGCCCTCACAAGCAGGAAGGGTGGCAAGACGGGCTCTCGTTCCGTAGATCATTACGGGAATTCCTTCCTTAGCGAATGTCAGTAGCTTTTCCAGTACCGCTTCACTTTCGGGAACGGGGGAGAGGATCGCGCTTTTTTTGTAAAGCTCCGCGCCGTGATGCAGAAAGGAATCGGTAGAGGTCACACAGCACAGAGGAAGTCCTCCGTTGATGGCGGCTTCCACGTAGTGGTCTCCCAGATTCATTTCCCGAAGCAGATCTCCCCGCTCCGAGGTGGTGTATTCCCGCATAGGATATACCCAAACCAAAGGCGCGGGCGCGTCGGGCGTGTCCTTTTCCGCCTTCAAAAGGTGAGGCAGAGGCTCGTTGACACAGGCGTCGGGCATATTGCCGTAGGAATTGTCAATGGTCAGAATATTGAGCGTGTTTGCCGCGGAGATCTTTCCGTCCTTGTCGATACGGGAGATCGCCATGGGCAGATAAATGTCGCAGGGAGAACCGTCGTAGCGGTCATACCAAGGGGAATTGAGCCACCACGGATCGTGGAGATAATAACGGAAGGGGAAACGGTTGTTGGGGAGCTCACAGATCCTTGTCATATGCCCCATGATCTCCAAGCCGTAGTTATCGTTCAAGGCTGCCCACGGAGAATTTGGGGGAGCCGTGATGCCCAAGTCGGCGTTGTAGATATCATAGAGGGGAACACCGTCACTTGCGTAATCGATGCCGACCGATTGATTGGTTCCCCGCACCTCCAGCGGAAACGAGCATTCAGCGCGAAAGAGCTTCCAGAAATAAAAGACCTTTTTCTTTTGCTCGGAAAGCTTTTCGGGATAGTAACGCTCTCCGTCAAAGAGCTTTCCTGTTTTGCTCCAGGGATCGGCGCTGAAGCCAAGCCCATTGGAGAGCCAGAGATAGTCAAATCCAAGATCCCGCAAAAAGAACTCTGACTGCTTTCCCAGAAGAGTGGCAAAGGGAGTCCCCTCCGGAACACCGTAGGGATAGGCGGCATAGGGGTAGTTATCCTTGTGAAGAAGCGCGGTGGAATCCACGAAGAGAAGGGGATCGAAGTGATTGATCGTATGACAGACCTCGGGGTGTCGGCGGTATTTGAAATCGGAGATGGCAAATTCGGGACCGATATCAAAGGTAGCTCCCACACGGATCTTCGCGGAAGGGAATGCGTGCGCGCCTTCTTCCTTGAAGCAGGCGACGATGGTTTTCAAAATCCCGTAGGTCATGATCGGCGCGTTTTCCATATAATTCTGCTTTCGATCATGGAGAGAGGTTTCTCGGGGCTCGTCACCTTGCAAAAGGGGGTGATTTGCCGTACCCACAAAACGGCACCATTCAAATACATCCTCATCCCGTCCCTTGTAGTCCAGAATCTCGCTACCATCTCCCGACCAAAGCATGACCGAGAGGTTGGGACGGTTCTTCAGGAGCGGTCGCCACTGCTCAAACACGCCCGCGCAAACCGAACGGATATACGCGAGGTCGGTGCTCTTGAAGGGCTTGAGGCTGATCTCCAGTGTGATATCCTGAAACATTTACGAACTCCTTATTTCGTCACTTCGATCAGCTCGATTCCGCTGATCTTGGCAAATTTTCTCAGGGTGCTCAGATGATGTCCTACCCCCAGCGCCAGATGATGCGTAGGTCCTGCCTCGCACCAGCGGGAGAGAAAGTCTCCGATGGGACAGTCAAAGCTGACACGGGTGTTGGTGTTGCCCGTCTGGGGGATCGCGCCATGGAGCGCCTCTCCCTCAGCGGCGATCATACGGAAGCTTCCGTTTCGATCCACGTTGATGCTCAGAAGCGTGATCGGTCCCGACTTCAGAGAGAACTCCACGCCAAGTCCCGAGCCTGATTTTCCGTGATAGCGCTTCAGCTTACGGAGCTTGGGACGACCTTCGGCAATTTGAATGTTGTGAGGTCCGTCGTGACCGATGAGGACCACGTCATCCTCGGTATCAAAGGGGTGGATCTCCGCAAAGGAGCCTCCTCCGCCTACCTGCTTCATGATCAGCATGGCGGCGGCTGTCTTGAGATCCGCCTCTCCCGCAAGGGGAGTACCCGACGAGGTCAGCAGGGTGTTTCCAATGATCAGATTGGCGGCAAGGGCTTCGTACGGATTGTTGGGCTCGCTCTTATAATAGTAAGCAAGGGCGGTCAGCTTGTTATTCTGAACCAGCTTCTTCAGGGCTACCGCTTGACGGGCGGAATAGATCAGGTCTTCCTTTACAATATAGTCGGTGAGAGGATCGGCGGAGGGATCGCATAGCTCGAAGGTTTCTGTGATCTCCGCGATCTGCTCGGTCAATTCCGCTTCGGTTACCGCCTCGGAAAGACGGTACAGCTCACACATCTCCAGCATCTTTACGTGTGCGCCGAAGGCGGCGGTAAAGGCGGTAGGATCGGTGTGCATATCGTACATGCCCTCGTAGGTATGACCGAGGTAGCCGAAGGTCTCGTATTTGAAGCCCGCCATAGCCGTCGCCGCCGATACCCATTCGGATACCTGCTTTTTGATTTTTTCACTTTGAGAGGATGACGCGACGATGCAGGGCGGAATTTTTCTTCCGAGTCGCTCATATACGCCCGCAATCTCGGGCATCGCGCATATATCGTCGTTGCAAAGCTGCATATAAGTGGTTGTGTGAGAATAATCCAAATGCTCCAAGGGCTGAATCCCCACCAAGACCTGCGGAATATCAAGATATCTCGCAAACGGCGCGGCAACCGCAGAGGGAACGTAGGTGGAAAGAATAATGAAAAGAAGGTCAAGATCCTCTTTTTTAAACGCTTGTACCGCCTTAAATGCATTATCCACGCAGTCAACGTACCCTGCATTGACGATATCGCAGGTGTTAGGTTCAAGAAGCTTTTCGAAGTGGTCGGATTTTTGCATCAGCTCTTCGCGCAGTGCTTCAAACTGCTGAAAATAAATATAGTGACCAAGTGTTACAATTCCGATTTTTGCTTGTTTCATAGTTGCCTCCTATAACTATACTGACTTTATTTTATCATAATATGCTCGTATAAACAAGCTAATATCTGACAGAAAATGGGACAATATGTCCATTTTCACGTTGACAAATTAAAAATTGTGTGATACAATGAAGTGACAGAAAGGAGCAACCGCAATGTTTTCCAATCACCCTTATATTGATATCAAAAAAATTTATGTTGCTCACGAATATACACTGGATGAGATAAGAAAATGCGAATACCCTCACGGCAG
>JAZNVA010000090.1:0-1921 GCA_045592565.1 Eubacteriales bacterium
GAGTATGAGCCGCAAAATCGGATCCTATATCATATTAAAAAGAAGCCGAATCGCCGTCTGGTTCTTTTTCTCGCATCGGAGCTTGCTCCCATGGCAAAACAGGAGCTTTCCGTGCTTGGTATGGAAGAACCCTATGAGAACGCGGTGATCGTATCCATGCCACGAGGACGGCGGTCGCGGGCTGTTTACGGCTTCGACCAGTCGGAGTGTCTTGCCCGCAGTCTGGGACAGATCATGCATATTCCTTACGAATCCGTCCTTCGCAGAAGGTTCGGAGGTCAGGCGCAGAAGCATTTGTCTGCCAAAGAGCGACAAAAGAATATGCGTCGGGTGATCTCGGTGCGAAAGGAAGATGCCGTTAAAGGAAAATACGTGATCCTGCTGGATGATGTGGTAACCACGGGTGCCAGTATGTCCGCGTGTATCTCGGCTTTGAAGAATGCGGGGGCGAGAGGTGTGATCTCTATAGCGCTTGCCCGTACTCCCTAATAGAAAATATAAAGATTCTATTGCAATTTTTTTGAAATTATTGTATAATATAAATGTGCGATTCAGTAAAATCACCCTGAACGTAAGGGGGACAGATGTTTAATAAGAAAGCCAAACAACTATTTTCAAAGGATATCGGCATTGATCTCGGAACCGCTACCGTGCTTGTTTACGTGGAGGGAAAGGGAATCGTGCTGAATGAGCCGTCTGTGGTGGCGGTGGATAAAAATGCGGATTGTATTGCGAAGATCGGCAAGGATGCCCAGCTGATGCTTGGACGGAACCCCAACAATATTGAGGTGGTTCGTCCTTTGCGGGAGGGCGTGATCGACCGTTACGACGTGACCGAGAAAATGATCCAGTATTTTATCCGTCGTGCCTGTGGCAATACCGTCATTCCTCCCCGTGTGGTGATCTGTATTCCCACGGGAATCTCCGAGGTGGAGGAGCGAGCGGTGATCGATGCGGGAACCAATGCGGGGGCGAGAAAAACATATTTGATTGCGGAGCCCGTTGCCGCAGCTGTGGGGGCGGGGATCGATATTTACAGCCCCACGGGACATATGATCGTGGATATTGGCGGTGGGACCACCGACGTGGCGGTCATCTCCCTGGGCGGTATCGTGGTTTCCAAATCGATCAAAATCGCGGGAGACAAATTTGACGAAGCCATCATGCGGTACGTTCGCCGAAAATATAATATTGCCATCGGCGAGAGAACGGCAGAGCAGATCAAGATTCGGATCGGCGCGGTGTATGAGCACCCCACCGCCAAGACCATGGAGGTCAAGGGGCGTTGCTTGGTGCAGGGACTTCCCAAGGTGGTTACACTCTCCTCCAAGGAAATGCTGGAGGCAATGATGGAACCCATTTCCGCCATTTTCGATACCGTTTGTTCGGTCATTGAAAAAACGCCGCCTGAGCTTGTGGGAGATATCTTAAAGAACGGAATTGTCCTCACCGGAGGCGGAAGCCTTCTTTACGGATTGGATCGGTTGATGGCGGATGTCATTGAGATCCAAACGAAGGTTGCCAAGGATCCGATTCAATGCGTTGCCTTGGGAACGGGACAGATTCTGCAATATTTGGATCATTTGCCCGACGGTGTGATTGATCTGTCACGGATCAAAAGACGGGGATAACGGGAACGGCTATCCCCGTTTTGAGTTTGACAAAGGAGATTTGAATGATTTGTAAGGATTTTGCATACCCACTTGTTTGGCATTATTTTGAAGAAATTTCTTCGATTCCCAGATGTTCCTATCATGAAGAAAAAATGTCGGATTATCTGGAACGTTTTGCGAAGGACCGAGGCTTACGATATCTTCGGGATGAGGCGGGTAACGTACTGATCCATTCCCCCGCAACTGCAGGACATGAAGATTGTGAACCTATGCTTCTTCAGGGGCACGTGGATATGGTATGCGAGAAG
>JAZNVA010000091.1:0-1618 GCA_045592565.1 Eubacteriales bacterium
CCACCAACTGCGCGGTGCTGGGCGTGACGCTGAATAACATCAACGACGGATACAACTTTGCCGAGTCCATGGTCAATTCCTTGGGTGTCGGCCTTGGATTCCTGTTGGCAATGGTGCTGTTTGCGGGAGTTCGCTCCCGTCTGGAGGAGGCGGATCCTCCAAGATCCTTCCAAGGGTTGCCCATCACTCTGATCTCCGCCGCCATCGTCGCGCTGTCCTTCTTTGGATTTGCGGGACTCGTGGACGGACTGTTCGCATAAGGCGGGGAAGAAAGGAGAGAAGGTATGAATCCGATTTTAATTGCGGCGATCGCTGTGTCCGCCATTGGCGCGGTCTGCGGCGTAATGCTGGTTCTGGCGTCGAAATTTTTTGGCGTGAAGGAGGACGAACGGTACGGCGCGATCCGTGAATGCCTACCGGGCGCTAACTGTGGTGCTTGCGGCTATGCGGGCTGTGACGGATACGCCAAGGCATTGAACGAGGAGGAGGGAACCAAGACCAACCTCTGTATCCCCGGCGCGGACGCCACGGCAAAGCAGATTGCCGAGATCCTTGGCGTGGAGTTTGAGGATGTGGTGGAGCAGGTGGCGGTGATCCATTGCTACGGTGACTGTCTCCATACCTCAAAGAAAATGGACTACGATGGGATCGAGACCTGCGCGGCGGCAAGATCCATCTACGGAGGCGCGGGACAGTGTAACCACGGGTGTATCGGCTTTGGGGATTGCGCCAAGGTCTGTCCACAGGGAGCAATCTGTATCGAGAACGGGATCGCTCACGTGGATACGAGAAAATGTATTGGTTGCGGTCTGTGCGCCAAGGCGTGTCCGAGAGGGCTGATCGAGCTGATCGCAGACGTGGAGAAGGTGATCGTTACCTGTTCCAATACCGAAAAGGGCGCGGTGGCGAAAAGAAAATGCGCCAATGCCTGTATCGGCTGTATGAAGTGCGAGAAGAATTGTCCCACGGGAGCGATCCGCGTGGAAAATAATCTGGCAAAGATCGACTATAGCAAGTGTGAGAATTGCGATACTTGCGCGAAGAATTGTCCTGTAGGCTGTATTTTCGTTTCCGATTTTGGCGGGATCCACCGCCATGTAGAGTCGGTATGGGAGAAGCAGAAGCAGGCGGCACGAGAGAATCAAGCAAAACTGTAAAAGAGGGGAGCACCGCCGCCGAATTTCGGCGGCGTTTTTCTCAAAAAAATAAAATAAAAAATTTCAAAAAAGGTATTGACAAGGGAATCTTCATGTGGTATAATTGATAGCGTTCCGGTGATAAACCCGAGCGAAAACGCTGGTGTGGCTCAATGGCAGAGCAGCTGATTTGTAATCAGCAGGTTGATGGTTCGACTCCGTTCACCAGCTCCAACGGTTTCGCAAAGGCGGAACCGAAATGGGGGATTTCCCGAGCGGCCAAAGGGGGCAGACTGTAAATCTGTTGTCACTGACTTCGGTGGTCCGAATCCACCATCCCCCACCAACAAAAAACGCACTTTTGTCTACCGACAAAGGTGCGTTTTTTGAATGAAGCGCGCCTGCGGCGCATGAAGACGCTTCGCTAATGAAGCAGCTTTCGGCTATGAAGCGTGGCTTCGCCACATGAGGATGCGCGCTTC
>JAZNVA010000092.1:0-5798 GCA_045592565.1 Eubacteriales bacterium
GTGGGACAGCAGATCACCATTCGCGGCCCCTACGGCAATCCATTTCCCGTTGACGACGTGTTTGCGGGCAAGAACCTGCTCTTTATCGCAGGCGGCGTAGGACTTGCGCCCTTGCGGTCGGTCATCAACTACTGCCGTCACTACCGTGATCGCTACGGCGAGATCGATATCGTGTACGGTTCCCGTAGCAAAGCGGACCTTCTGGACTACAAGGAGATCATCGAGGAGTGGTCGAACGACGCGGGGGTTCGTGTACATTTGACCATCGACAATCCCCAGCCTGATTGGGACGGTCACGTAGGATTTGTTCCCAACTATGTCAAGGAGCTTGGCTTCTCTACCGACAAGACCGCCGTGCTTTGCGGTCCTCCCATCATGATCAAGTTTACCTTGGAAGGATTGATCGCTCTTGGGTTTGACAAAACGCAGGTCTATACCACACTGGAGCTTCGCATGAAGTGCGGCGTTGGTAAGTGCGGCAGATGTAACGTAGGTGCCAAGTATGTATGTAAGGACGGACCCGTATTCCGTTGTGACGAGCTGGAAGAGCTCCCGAGTGAATATTAAAGGAGAATTTCAAATGGAAAAAATGGTAAATATCTACCTCTACGGTAAGAAATATGAAGTGCCCGCAAGTCTTACCATCATGAACGCAATGGAATATGCAGGCTATCAGCTGGTTCGCGGTGTCGGCTGCCGTTGCGGCTTCTGCGGCGCTTGCGCGACCATCTATCGTATCAAGGGACAGAACGAGCTGAAGACTTGTCTGGCTTGCCAGACCAAGGTAGAGGACAACATGTATATCGCAACGCTTCCTTTCTTCCCTCTGGTGAAGCAGCCCTACGATATCAATAAGGTAAAGCCAACCGAGCAGATCATGATGCAGCTGTATCCCGAGATCTATGCTTGTATCGGATGTAATGCATGCACCAAGGCATGTACCCAGGATCTGAACGTCATGCAGTACATCGCCTACGCGCAGCGCGGCGATTTTGAGAAGTGCGCGGAGGAATCCTTTGACTGTGTCATGTGTGGCGTATGCTCCTCCCGTTGTCCTGCGGGTATTACCCATCCTCAGGTAGGTCTTCTGGCAAGAAGACTGACGGGTAAATATCTGGCTCCCGAGACCGAGCATCTTCTGGCGAGAGTAGCGGAGATCGAGGCAGGGGATTGCGAGGCGGCTCTTCAGGATATCATGCATAAGACCGCGGAAGAGCTCAAAGAAATGTATAACAACCGTGATTTTGAGAAATAAGGAGGATCCAAGGTATGTACACACAGGAAATGCTGGAATCCATCAAGAAGGTGGAAGCAACCAGACCCGAGCGTCTGAAACAGGTACTTGCCGGTAATCACCCCCGTCGAATGACGGCGGAGGAGAAGGATCAGGTACTTCTTGAAAATCACCCCGACCATATCAAGGAGCAATTTGCGGAGCTGACCATCGGTCCCAACAAGGGAGAGAAGGTTCCTCTTGAGCTTGCAGCAATGCTTCAGGCAAATCCCCGCGTAAAGCCTGCGGATATTGATCTTTCCAAGGTAGATTACGACGTGGACGTGCTGATCATCGGCGGCGGCGGAGCAGGCTCTGCTGCGGCAATTATGGCGCATGAGAACGGCGCGAACGTCATGATCGTGACCAAGCTTCGTCACGGTGACGCCAACACCATGATGGCAGAGGGCGGTATTCAGGCGGCGGATAAGCCTAATGATAGCCCTGCCCAGCACTATCTGGACGTCATGGGAGGCGGACACTTCAAGAACGTGCCCGAGCTGGTTTACAAGCTGGTAAACGACGCTCCCATCTGCATCAAGTGGCTCAACGATCTGGGCGTGATGTTTGATAAGGAAGCGGACGGAACGATGGTTACCACCCACGGCGGCGGAACCTCCCGTAAGCGTATGCACGCGGCAAAGGACTATTCGGGCGCGGAGATCATGAGAGTGCTTCGTGACGAGGTTCAGAACCGCTCCATTCCCGTCGTTGACTTTACCTCGGCGATCGAGATCATCAAGGACGAGACAGGCAAAGCGGCAGGTGCAGTCCTGATGAACATGGAGACCAACGAGATCCTGATCGCACGCGCTAAGACCGTCATTATCGCAACGGGCGGTGCGGGACGGATGCATTATCAGGGCTTCCCCACCTCCAATCATTACGGCGCGACAGCGGACGGATTGGTTATGGCTTACCGCGCAGGCGCTCCCTTGCTCTATGCATATACCTTGCAGTATCATCCCACGGGTGCCGCATATCCCTCTCAGATCTTCGGCGCGCTGGTTACCGAGAAGGTTCGTTCCATCGGAGCACAGCTGATCAATGCCGACGGTGAGGCATTTATGTATCCTCTGGAAACGAGAGACGTTTGCGCATCCTCGGTCATTCGTGAGTGCAAGAGAGGAAACGGCGTGGATACCTTTGACGGTGGCCACGGAATCTGGCTTGACTCTCCCATGATCGATATGATCCACGGAGAGGGAACGATCGAGAAGAGAATTCCCGCCATGATGCGTATGTATCTCAAGTACGGTATCGATATGAGAAAGCAGCCCATTCTGATCTACCCCACGCTCCACTACCAGAACGGCGGTATCAAGATCGCTGATAACGGTATGTCCGACGTGGAAAATCTCTTCGTTGCGGGTGAGGCAGTGGGCGGTATCCACGGTGAGAACCGACTGATGGGCAACTCTCTGCTGGATATCATCGTATTCGGTAGAAACGCGGGTGTTCACGCGGCTGAGGCGGCAAAGAATACCGCAACTCCCGAAAAGCTTACCCTGTCTCATGTTGAGGACTTCATGAAGGAAATGGAAGATGCGGGAATCGTTACCGATGAGGTGTCTCCCAAGCTCCTTCCTCGTTATACGCACGGAAATCCTGTGTTTGACGAGCCCAATGCGAAGTTGATGAAATAATTCGCTTTATCTTCGATGGCGAGCTTTTTGGAAAGAGCTCGCCATCGAATCACGAGAAAAGGGCGGATGTGACCGTCCCTTGAACATTATAATAGTTTTACAGAGGTCAAAAAATGAAAATCTTTGAATTGTTTGACGGAAAATTCAACCTTTCCATAAACGGGGTATCGTTCTTGATCTTCTCGATCCTTGCGGTGGCGGCAGTCGGTTACCTTGTGGGGCGTATTACCATCAAGGGCGTAAACCTCGGCACTGCGGGCGTGTTCCTTGTGGCGCTCCTCTACGGTTGTATCTTCTATAATTTCCTTGACGGACAGCTTTCGGTTTCTCTGTTCCAGGATCTTGACGTGGCATACACCACCAACGCCCTGAAGATCGTGGAAAATCTTGGACTGATCCTGTTCGTTACCTCGGTCGGATTCATCGCGGGGCCTAAATTCTTTGGGAATTTGAAAAAGAATTTTAAGACCTATATCCTGTTGGGACTTGTGATCATCGTGTCCGGCGCTCTTGTCTGTGCGGGATGTATTGCCGTTGCCCAGATGACCATGAAGGACGTTCCCGCCGATCAGTTGACCGCCATCATGACGGGACTGTTCTCGGGTGCGCTCACCTCCACTCCCGCCTTCTCGGCATCCAAGGAAGCCATTGGCGGCGAGCTTGCACAGTACGTGGCGGTTGGTAACGGAATCGCCTACATCTTTGGTGTTATCGGAGTGGTGCTTTTTGTTCAGCTGATTCCTAAATTTCTCAAGGTTGACATGGCTGCGGAGAGAGCGCTCCTTGCGGGTGGCAGCGGCGATAACGGGGAAGATCCCGTGGAAGTGAAGCAGACGAAAAAGCTCATTGAGATCGATCCCTTTGGAATTGCAGCCTTTGCGGTTGCTGCCATTTTGGGCGTTTTACTTGGAACGATCAAGATCGGCTCCTTCTCCCTGACTACCACGGGCGGATGCCTCCTTGTTGCTCTCGTGTTCGGTCATTTCGGACGGATCGGCAGGATCAAGCTGATGGCTCCCGCGGCAACGCTGAAGGTGTTCCGCGAGCTGGGACTGATGCTCTTCCTGATCGGAGCGGGAATCGCGGGTGGCGCGAAGTTTGTCGAGTGCTTTGAGGCGATCTATTTCCTCTACGGCGCGCTGATGACCATCATTCCCATGATCATCGGATTCCTCTTTGCCAAGTACGTGCTCAAGCTCAGCCTGCTTAATAATCTGGGATCCATTACGGGCGGTATGACCAGTACTCCTGCTTTGGGAACACTGATTTCCACCGCAGGAACCGAGGACGTAGCGGCGGCATATGCGGCAACCTATCCCATTGCCTTGATTGCCGTGGTTCTTGCCTCTCAGATCCTTATTATTCTGTTTTGATTGAATATGGCACTCTCAGACAGCCGCATATGCGGCTGTCTTTTTTTCTTTGTAAAGATGTTTCTGGATTTTTATTGAAAAGAAAATGATTATGTGATACAATGATAAAGGGAAAAGCATTTTGGGAGGGAGCGATATGTTTGATTTCAAAGAAAAGATCGTTGTGGTAACGGGCGGTGCGAGAGGCATCGGAAAATGCATCTGCGAGCGATTCCGCGAAGCGGGGGCTAAGGTTTGTACCATCGATCTTATGGATAACGATTATTTTGTGGGCGATCTTGCCGATAAAAATACCTTGGAGACCTTTGCTCAAAAGGTTATTGCCGATTATGGCAGGGTGGATTTTTTGATCAATAACGCCGCTCCCAAAACGTGCGGTATCGGGAAGGGGAGCTATGAGGATTTTGAATATGCGCTAAAGGTAGGCATCACGGCGCCCTTCTATCTATCTAAGCTGTTTGCCCCCTATTTTTCCGAAGGCGCGAGTATTGTCAATATTTCTTCCTCCCGTGACCGTATGAGCCAGCCTCAGACCGAAAGCTATACGGCGGCAAAGGGAGGGATCTCCGCACTGACGCACGCCCTTGCTGTCAGTCTGGCGGGGCGGGTACGCGTCAACTCCATCTCCCCTGGGTGGATCGATAACAATTACACCGTATACGAGGGTGCGGACGCTGTGCAGCAGCCCGCGGGCAGGGTGGGGAATCCCCCCGATATTGCCAATATGGTACTCTATCTTTGCTCGGATATGGCTGGCTTTATTACGGGAGAGAATATCTGTATTGACGGCGGCATGACGCGCCAGATGATCTATCACGGCGATCACGGTTGGTGTCTTTCGCAAGGGGAAAAGTGATCGTGCGCCGAATTCGGTATGAAAGAGGCAGAGGTATGAGCTTTCGCATATGGCTTCGAAGCTGGCTTCGATCGTTCTATCAAATGATGATCGCAGAGAGCAGTCCCCGCAAAGGTGAGCGAGATCGAGAAAAGGAACGACGCTATCGAAAAAAAAGGAAATATGCAAAAGGATTCGATATCCAACGAAAGCGGAGAAGAAAACGAAGCCGCGGGGGCAATCGTCCCCTGACGAGAAGGGTGCTTGGGTTCATAGGTGTATCTCTTGGTATTTTGCTACTCCCCTTTGGATTTCTTCATTGGGGATATCGGTCAGTAACCCAAAAGCTCGATAGGGTACTGTATTCCCATGAGGAACATAGGGAAACGAAAAAAAGATCAAAAGGGATTCATGATCTTGGCGATCCATCCGAAAAAAAGGCGGAGGAAGGATCATGCTCACCGAACACAGAAGCCAAGCGACCGAGCATACCCAAAAATGAAGTTCGGAAGGTGGAAGAGTCATCGGATGACCTTCCAAGATCGAAGCCTCGAAACGAGGGAGATCACTATATTCGTAAGCGTATGATCATTTCATGTTTGCCCGAAGACAGCAATGAACTTTTTACAAGCCCTTCGGTAGGAGCATATCTGGAGCTTGAGACGGAACGG
>JAZNVA010000093.1:0-27308 GCA_045592565.1 Eubacteriales bacterium
GATACACGTGCAAGGACGGTAATCTGTATCTTGCGAAAATATCAATTCGTTCTTATTTATTGATTAAGGAGACGTAAAAAGCTTATGAAAACAGTACTTATAACAGGTGCTTGAATAAACACAGGTGTTGCAATCGTAGAAAAATTTGCGTCCGAGGGCTACAACGTGATCTTTACGGGAAGGAGCATGGAAAAGGTTCACGTAGCAGAAAAACAATACAAGGAAAAATTTCCGAATGTTGAAATAGTAGGCTATCATATCGACTCTTTACTTGACGATAGAACAGTAGACGAGGCAAGCGTGGATAAGATGTTTGCGGATATTGACAGTCGCGGACTTTTTGTAGAGACTCTTGTGCTCAATGCTGCCGACCAAGGGCTTGGACAGAAGATATTTGAAAATCCGCTGACAGATTTGATGAAGGTCATAAATACCAACGTGGTGTGGAACTACTGTCTTTCGGAGCACGCCGCAAAACGAATGAAGGAAAACGGTGGCGGAAACATCGTGTTTGTAAATTCCAACACCGCTTATCGCGCGATTCCCGACAGAGTGGCGTACGTTGCCTCCAAGGGCGGTCAGCTCGGACTTATGAGAGCGCTTGCGCTTGATCTTGGCAAATACGGAATTCGCGTCAATGCGATCCTTCCCGGCATGATAAAAACAGACAGATGGGAGAAAAATCCTGATTTCTACCGTGACGTACCCTCTCGCTTTACACCTATAGGCGACGTAGCAGTTGGAGAGGACGTTGCAGATGCAGTCTACTACTTTTCCGCTCACGCAAGAAACACGACGGGGGCGGAGTTGATCGTTGACGGTGGCAATACAATTCAGCTCTATCCGATCATACCAAAGTCCTGATGAGAAGATCAAAAGGCAATATCAAACCGCTATGGAATGATATTGCCTTCTGTTTTTGTTATGACGCCTTTGCCATGGGCATTTGCGCCGCGTTGAGCATATTTTCAATGAAAATTCCGTATCCCGTGGAGGGATCGTTGATGAGAACATGGGTGACCGCTCCCACGAGCTTGCCGTTTTGGATAATAGAGCTGCCGCTCACGAGTGTGTTCAAGTAGGGACAACACATTTTAACGAAAATTATCCAAACAGTGTTCTGTTGACAATACTTTCAAGATATTCTTGTCTGCTGCTGTCGGGAGTGGGGCAAGTACCCATTTGCTGTGCGCGAGTTGCAAGCTCATCAAGTGTGGTATTTCCGCTTCTTATCCTCTGTCCAAGTTCGCTCTTAAAGCTCTCGTATTTCTTCTCAACAAATGCGTCAAGCTCGCCGTCCTCGATAAGCTCTGCCGCCTTGATAAGTCCGAGAGCAAAGGTATCCATACCGAGAATATAGGCGTGGAACATATCCTCGTAGGTGTTGCTCGGTCTGCGGTTCTTCGCGTCAAAGTTGAAACCGCCAGTAAGTCCGCCTGCCTTCAGCACCTCGTACATACACATTGTGCTCTCGTATACGTCATATGGGAACTCGTCGGTATCCCAGCCGAGCAGATAGTCGCCCTGATTTGCGTCGATCGAGCCGAGCATTCCGTTGATAGCAGAAATTCTCAATTCGTGACGGAAGGTATGTCCCGCAAGTGTTGCGTGGTTTGCCTCAATGTTCATCTTGAAGTCCTTGTCAAGTCCGTACTGACGCAAAAAGCCGATAGCCGTTGCCGCATCAAAATCATACTGATGCTTCATAGGCTCCTTGGGCTTAGGCTCGATGTAGAAGTCACCCGTAAAGCCGATGCTTCTTCCGTACTCAACAGCCATTCTCATAAGGTTTGCAATATTCTCCTGCTCAAACTTAACGTCGGTGTTAAGAAGGGTTTCATATCCCTCGCGTCCGCCCCAGAACACGTAGCCACAACCGCCAAGCTTAACAGTAAGCTCGAGCGCCTTTTTGATCTGTGCTGCCGCAAAGCAGTAAACGTCAACGGAGTTTGTGCTTCCCGCGCCATTCATAAACCGCGGGTTTGAGAACATGTTTGCCGTTCCCCAAAGGCACTTGATGTCCGTACCGCTCATCTTCTCCAGTATGTAGTCGGTTATCTCGTCAAGGCGGCGATTGGTTTCATTGATGTCGTCAGCCTCGGGTACTATATCAACGTCGTGGAAACAGAAATATTTGATACCGAGCTTTTGCATAAACTCAAAGCCCGCATCAACCTTGGCTTTTGCGTGTTCCATCGTGCCTTTTTCGGCACCAAAGCTCTTGTTTGCTGTGTCTCTGCCAAACATATCTGTGCCCGCCGCGCAGAGATTGTGCCACCAAGCCATGGCAAAGGGCAGATGCTCGCTCATTTTTTTACCCATAATTACTCTGTCAGCGTCGTAATATCTGAACGCCAAGGGGTTCTTCGTGTTCTTTCCCTCATACTTTATTTCTGGAATGTTCTTAAAAAATTCAGTCATTTTATCTTTTTCCTTTCAATGAATTCAATAAAAAATGTTATCCTGTGATTTACCAAACAAAAATTTGATTTTTTCCCTCTTGTAAACTTACAAACGGACCTGGGATAACTCTGTTATCTCGTTTGTTACCAACGAAATCGCAAGAAAGATCAATGGGAGTACCATCCGAATTTTCGTAAGGTTCTTCCGAAATACAAGGCTTTCCAAGCCGCTCTCCGGTAACGGCTTGACAAGAAGCGTTTGCCAACGAGTCGGAGACAAACAGTGTCAAAATCCACGATCCGTCAGTTTCTTCAAGAGAAACTCGTGTTTTCTTTGCATCGATCGGATTGATCTCATTTTTATGATGCTTTGCAAAGCCCGCATATGCATTTTCTTCAACCCAAACGGGTTGTGGAACGTTGAAAATAACGCTATGATCCTGAGGTTTAGGTTGCTCATCCATCATTTTTCGATAAGCATCGAACGTGGAGTATTTAGAATGGGAATTACCAAAATGCCTTAAGAAATTAGATTCAGGACCCATTCCTATTACAATATTATTTATCAAGCGGTCATCTCCACCATAAACGAAAGCATATCCTTTAACATCGGTGCTATGCGCAAAGTGATACGGGGTTGCTCTGTCCACAACCTTATAGCTCCACACCTTGCCGCAGATCAGATTATGAACGTAAGCAGTTCCTTGCGCCGCGTTTTGAATAGCAATTGGCGAAAGAAAAATATTGTCATCCACAAGGCATGGACCGTGTGTGACCTCGATCATCAAATCGCGTCCGTTTTTGTGGAATAAATTTTTTGTAATTCGTGTACCCTGAACCTGCCAATCAAGCCAAACTCCTAAAGAACAGTCGTGGATATTATTATTTTCAATTACCGTATCTATGGGAGCGTGTAACTTAATTCCCGCGATTTCGTGTCCCCAAAATTCCTGCTTTCTACCGATGTTGTAGATGTGATTGTGTTCAATACGGCTAAATGCACAACCCATGTGTCCAACGATTCCCGTTTGCCCGCAATCGTGAATAACGTTGTTGCGAACGACGTGAGAACCAATGTTCTCACGGTTCCATCCCGCCGAGTATATTGCATAAAAAACGGATTCCATTTGATGCTGATACCCCGATTTTCTGAGAAAACGCGATTTTAAATTATGTCCCGTGGAGATTTCTTTACCAAGACTTACCGCTGAACATTTTGCATCGTGGAAATGATTGTTTTCTATGATCCAACCTTTTGCCCAATGCGGTCCTATCATACCGATCTGCTCGGCGGTGGGAGGTGCCCATTGCGTTGCGGCGTGAGCCATTTCAAAGCCCCGAACGGTGATATAATTCAATCCTGTTTTTTTAGGGAAAAAGCAACTTGGGCGAACGCTTATCTCAACCGTTTCTCGATTTGGATCATACTCTCCGAAATTGCAGAACAGTTCGGTATAGCTGTCTTCCACTTGAGCATACCACTGATATACCGTATTGTCAGGATCTCCGATAGTCTCGTCAAGCTCCATCAAATCGGCCCTAAATCGCATCCAACGAATACGTTTTTCTGCGACGAGCAAAGATTCCATATCAGGAGCTTCGTACATTGAAACACCATTCAGATAAACGTCACCGAGATGAACATCATAATCCATAGGCAAAGTCATCCAATCTCCAAAAATCTTCGTTGCAAACGGGTTGAATTCACCAAACATAGAGTTTGGCAAAACGTTTTTCCACACATTTCCTTCTACGTGCTCCCACCCAATAACAACTTCCGAGCCTTTTATAATCGGAGTTTCTCCTGCAACGGCTTCATATACGATACGGCAATCGTCACTTGTACCACCATTTTGGGGCACTACAGTTTCGCGGTACACACCGCCAAATACACGCACAGTATCTCCTGCAACGGCAATCTGCGCCGCGTGGTTTATTGTTTTAAAAGGCGCTTCTTTTGTTCCGAGAGCGTTATCGTTACCGTTTGTTGATACGTAATAGATCATTTTTGCTTCTCCTTTTCGGTTGTATTGAAAACTTTGCGTTTTACTTTTTCCAAACCACAAATTTGTTTTCACCCTCGCAAAGAGTTGCGAAAGGTCCTGCGATGACGTTCTCGTCTCTCTTGTTGCCGAGAATATCGATAGTGAAATCAATAGGAGTTCCGTCTGCGCTTTCATAATTCTGCTCGACTACACGAGGCTGACCGAGGCGCTCGGTTGTGGTAGGAGTTATTCTCATATCGGCAACCTTTTTCGGAACGTTTATTGCAAATACGACCTCGCCGTTTTCTTCTTTTACGGTGAAGCTTACGTCATCAGCTCTCAACGCGCCCATTTCCTGACGGAACGGACTTGCCAAGCCACCGTAAACGTTTTCGGCAATATAAACGACCTGCGGCTTTTCCACTATCTCATTAAGACTGATATACTTATATTTCCACTTTATGTTCGCATATTCCTCGCTTGTTACGTAATCATCGTAGCAAGCCGAGAAATAAACCCTGTTCTTCGGACACAACTTTTCACCGAGAATGATATTTCCGTAAACTCTATCATCTCCGCCAAGCGTTGCAACAAATCCCTTTGGGAAGGTGCTGTGAGGATAGTGATAAGGAGTTGCTCTCTGCTTATGCTCCTTTTGATACACGTATCCTGCGATAACGTTATGAACGAACGCAGTTCCTTCCGCGTGATTTGTAAACGCATAGGGCGACAAGAACAAATTATTATCAACAACGCAAGGACCGTGAGTTACCTCTACCATAAAATCAGGCGCGTTGTTGTAAAAAACGTTCTTCGTTACGCGAGTTCCCTGTGCCTGCCAGTCAAGCCAGATTCCGTGTGTAAAGCAATGATGGAAGCAGTTGCCCTCAATGACTACGTCGATAGAGCAATGGAGCTTAATGCCGCCCTCCTCGTGACCGCAGAATTCCTGCTTTGCTCTGATATTATAAATGTGATTGTGTTCAATTCTACTGAAAACTCCTCCGAGATTTCCGACAATGCCGCACTGACCGCAGTCGTGTATCTCGTTATTTCTTATGATATGAGAGCCGACGGTCTCCTTCGACCAACCCTCGTTCAATGCTTCATAAGTAGCCTCTACCTGATATCTGTGACCCGATTTTTTGCAAAACTTTGCAGAAAGATTCTCTCCCTCAAGCGCATCGCGTCCGATACTGATAGCGCAACACTTCGAGTCGTGTAGATCGTTATTTTCAATTATCCAGCCCTTTGACCAACGAGGGCCTATCATACCTATCTGTGACGCGGTGGGAGGCGCCCACTGCGTTGCCGCCTGCGCCATCTCAAAGCCGCGAACCGTTATATAGTTTACGTGAAGCTTATCGGGGAAGAAGCACGCAGGGCGAACGTTTATCTCGACAAAGCAAGCGTTAGGGTCTTTTTCTTGGAAGTTTCCGTAAATTACTGTATTATCTTCATTGACCTCTGCGAACCAACGGTATACGGTATCTTCGGGATGAAGAATACCGGGCATAGTGCTGCTATTATGCATACCCGTATTTCTGATCTTCGCTTCATAAAGATCGCTCATAGAAGAAGCCTCATACATCGACTTCCCATCAATATACACGTCTCCCGTGTGGACCGCGTAGTCCTCGGGCTTTGTGAGCCAGTCTCCAAAAAGAGCGGTAGCGTAAGGGTTAAAATCACCGAAAAATTCATTGGGAAGGACCTTTTTCCAAACAGTTCCCTCGACTCTCTCCCAATCGGTAACTACTTCAGAGCCCTTGATAACAGGCTTTTCACCCTCAACAGCCTCGTAAACGATACGAGAGCTTTCTTCGCCGCTGTTTTTGGGGGCTACAGATTCGCGATACACTCCGCCAAAAACACGGACGGTGTCTCCCGCGACAGCTATCTGCGCCGCATGGTTTATCGTGCGAAAGGGTGATTCTTTTGTACCTAAAGCTCCGTCGTTTCCATTCGTCGATACGTAATAAATCATTCTTTTATCCCCCTATATAAATTCTTGACCGCAGGATATATCTTGCGGTATTTTTCGTATCTATCCGCGTAAAGTGCTACAAGCTCCTTGTTGGGCAGAACCGTTTCCTTTATTTCAAAGAACTTGTCGGTAGCCGTCTTTACACTATCAAACTGTCCCGATCCCACCATGGCGAGAATTGCCGAGCCGTAACCGGGACCTTGCTCGGTGGTGGGAATATTAAGCTCAATATCAAGCACGTTAGCGAGTATCTCTCGCCATAGCTTCGATTTCGCTCCGCCTCCGCACAGACAGCTTGCTTTCACGTCAATACCGAATTGCTTAATCACCTCAAGGTTGTCCTTGACAGCAAAGGCAACGCCCTCAAGCACGGCTTGATACATATCTGCTCTTGATGTATTTGGGCGAAGTCCTATGAACATACCCGTTGCGTTCGTGTCGTTTATGGGGCTTCTCTCGCCCATAAGATAGGGCAAAAAGAACACCTCATTTTTGCCGAGCTTTTCTTTTGATACCTCTTCTTCCTCTGCCTTATAATCCTTTGTCTTTAGGATATCGTCGCAGAACCATTTGTTGCACGATGCGGCAGACAGGATACAGCCCATAAGGTGATAGCCGCTGTCGGAATGGCAGAACGAGTGAATTGCCTGTTTTTCATCACCCGAAAAGCTATCGCTTGATACGAATATAGTTCCCGACGTACCGAGAGATATATTGCACTTTCCGTTGCCGACAGTTGCCGTACCTATTGCGGCTGCGGCGTTATCTCCCGCACCTGCTACGACTACCGCTTTTTTATTTATGCCGAATTTTTCCGCAAGCTCTGCCTTTACAACTCTCACAACCTCAAAGCTCTCGTAAAGCCTTGGCATCTGTTTTTCGGTAATACCGCAAATATCAAGCATTTCAGCCGACCAGCGCTTATTCTTAACGTCAAGCAAAAGCATACCTGCTGCATCGGAGTAGTCGGTGCAGTGCGTTCCCGTGAGAAGATAGTTTATATAATCCTTTGGGAGCATTATTTTGTCTATTCTTGCAAAATTTTCAGGCTCGTTCTCGCGAAGCCACATAATCTTGGGAGCGGTAAATCCCGCAAAGGCTATATTTCCTGTGTACTCAAATAGCTTATCCTTTCCTATGACCTCATTGAGATAAGCGGTTTCCTTATCTGTTCTTCCGTCATTCCAAAGAATTGTCGGGCGTATCACGTTACCATCTTTATCAAGCACGACGAGTCCGTGCATCTGTCCCGCAACTCCGATACCTTTGACAGATTGTCCGTCAAACCCATCAAGCAATTCGGGAAGTGCTTCGCAAATTGCGCTCCACCAATCCTCTGCGTTCTGCTCACTCCAACACGAATGAGGATAGAAAACGGGATATTCCTTTGTTACTGTTTGCTTTATTTGCCCTTCACCGTCAACAAGCATTAGCTTGGCTGATGAAGTCCCAAGGTCAATTCCTATGTAAAATTCCATGCTTTTCCCTTCTTTACGTATAAAATAAAGTACACTTGATGGTATTATAACACTTTTTTCTTGACAATTCCAGTAAAAACGTGTACAATTATAGACGAAATTATACTTTTGAGGGAAATATGTTTTATCAGAATCAACATTTTGGAATATCTGAATATTTTTGCAAGGAAACGGGAGAAAATTTTTCATTTCCTTCCCATACGCATCATTCTTTTGAGTTCATAGTGATTTTTGAGGGAAAAATGTCCGTAACAGTTGCCGAAACCGATTACGAGCTTTCATCAGGCGAGGGAGTGCTTATATTTCCTGAGCAGATACACAGCTTGAAAAGTGAAAAGAGCAAGCACAGCTTGGTCATTTTTTCATCCGATATTGTCAGCGCGTACAGTCGGAAATACTCCTCGAAACTTCCCGTTGAAAATAAGATAAATATTCCTGATTATTTGATATCTCAATTTCTTGATATCAACGAAGCATCCTCGGTCATAAAGAAAAAGGCTATACTTTACGGAATCTGTTCCTCATTTGATGAAACTGCTGAGTACGTAGAAAAATATGATGGAGAACAAGGGCTCTTACACGACATATTCGATTTTGTCGAAAACAATTATGATAAGGAATACAATTTGAATGCTCTTGGTCATACGCTTGGATATAATGGAGCATATCTGTCGCGTTATTTCAAAGAAGCTACCGGGATATGCTACACGTCATACGTAAATAGGTACAAGATCAACAAAGCCTGCTATCTTCTGAAAAACACCAACAAAACGATACTTGAGTGTGCATATGATTGCGGGTATGCTTCACTCAGAAATTTTAATAGAAATTTTAAATCTATTATAGGACAAAGCCCCAAGGAATACCGGAAATAGATTGCTAAATGTACAGTTAACGAGAAACAATTTATGAAAATAGCGTCCCTATAAGACTCACTCCTGGAGTGTGTTCAAATAGGGACAACTTTTTCATATTTTTTCCTGTATTTCCGTTTTAAGACGCCTTCGCCATGGGAATATTTGCGGCATTTAGCATATTTTCAATGAATATACCGTATCCCGTAGTGGGATCGTTGATGAGGACGTGAGTGACGGCTCCGACGAGTTTACCGTTTTGGATTATCGGAGAGCCCGACATTCCTTGAATGATACCTCCCGTTTTGGCGATCAGATCGGGGTCGGTGACCTTGACGGTGAAGCACTTGTTGGAGGTGGAATCTCTGCGGATGTCGGAGATCTCCACGTCGTATTCCTGCCAGGTATTGCCCTCGACCGTACAGCGAATGGTGGCTTTTCCCGCCTTGACCTCGTTGCGCAGACCGAGCGCGATGGGGGTGGTATCGAGATTCCGGGGGAGATCCGCAAAGACGCCCCAGACGCCGCAATGGGAGTTGCCAAGCAAGGAGCCCGTCTTACCCGTGTTGAAATATCCGCGAACCTCTCCCGGGGAGCCTGCCAACCCGCGTACCACACCGTGAATGGTAACGTCGACGACAGAGCCTCGATCCATGGGGATCAGCTCGCCGGTCTCTCCGTCGCAGATGCCGTGTCCAAGCCCTGCGAAGGCGCCCGTTTTGGGGATCACAAAGGTAACCGTTCCGATCCCCGCGCCGCTGTCTCGGACGTAAACGCCCGTGGAATATCGATTTTCCTTTTCTGACCACAAGGGAGTCAGAGTGGTGGTACGCTCGGCGCCGTCTCTGGCGTATCGGAGCTGCATGGGCTTTCCTGCGGATGCATTGATCCGATCGGTCAGCTCGGCGGCGCTTGTCAGGGGCGATCCGTTCAGACTCAGCAAACGGTCTCCCGTCTGCAACCCCGCATTTTTCGCGGGATTTTGCGCGCCCGCCTCGCCATGAACGTCGCAAAAGCCAATGACCAATATGCCTGCCGTGAGGAACTTAACGCCGAAGGGAATTCCTCCCGCATACACCTTGAGTGTTTTATAATTGGAAGAGGAAGTGGATTTCAGAACCTCTTGCGTCGCTCTCGACGCGGTGGTATAGCCAAGAGAGGAGAGAGGAAGGTCGCCGCGGAGATAGGCGACCGTGGCGGAATCGGCGCTGTAGGCACAGGCACCTACCGTCAGACAGGGAAGGAGAAGGAAAGCGGCAACCAGAAAGAGAGAAAGCGCTTTGATGGAATGTTTTGCCATGATTTTATTTCCTTATTTTTGTGATGAGCGCGAATCGTCTATCCATTGAACCAATCGTTGAATAAATCGGTTCGCATATATTAGGGTGTTCTTTTTTTGTCTGAAAATCCATTGCAATATTGTGAACCGTAGGCAAAATTTGATGACTTTTTTTAAATTACGGATAAAAACAGGGCGTATTACGTTCTCTATAAAAAAGATGTATTTTGGGAATTTATTGTTGTCAGTGGTATTGACTTTTTTCAGAATTTTGATATAATTAGTTAGTAAACTAATTATTATGGGAGAAAATCAATGGAAGAAAAGAGGAAAATGCCGTCTGCGATGCCGCAACGCGCGGAGCTGAGCGATAATCCCGTCAAGCTCTGCAACGAGATCGGTCGGCTGTTTCGCAATCGGATGCGGTCATTGGAGGGGCAGGAGGGCATTATGTCTCAGCCCGGGGCGCATCTGGTGTTGGCAATGCTGGCGATCCACGATGGGATCAATCAACACGAGCTGGTCCGCGCGACACACCTGAGGCCGCCTACGGTCAGCGTGATCCTGAAAACCATGGAGGCTGAGGGCTTGGTGGAGCGTCGCAGCGATCCCGATGATCTGCGGGCAACACAGGTGTATCTGACCGAGGACGGACGGCGGCTGGATCAGGAAAACATCGCAAGGATCCATGCCCTGGACGCGCATGCTCTGCGTGGCTTAAGCGAGGAGGAATGTGAGACGCTGATGCCCCTTTTGATACGGATTCGGAACAATTTATTATGTGAGGGAGAGGAGGAGAGAGCATGAGACGGATCTTTCATTATTTGAAGCCTTATTCCTTTTTGGCGATCATCTCCCCCTTGCTGATGATCGGAGAGGTCTTTGCCGATCTTTGTCTGCCACGTCTGATGACTGTGATCGTAGACTGTGGTATTGGCGCAGGAGGCGATGTGAGCAGTTCCGCTCTTGGACGGACGGTAATGGGGTTCTTGTACGGAGAGGGAAGCTACAGCTCCATGCAGGTGATCCTGACCTTTGGCGTTCTGATGCTATTGGTGGTACTGGTAGGCGGATTTTTCGGCGTGATGTGCGCGTATACCGCCGCCAAGGCTTCTCAGGGCTTGGGACACGACCTGCGCTGTGACGCATACAGCCGCGTCATGTCGCTGTCCATTGAGCAGACCGACAAATTTACTACGGGTTCTCTTGTTACTCGCATGACAAACGATATTACCCAGATCGTGGATTTTTCGGAAATGCTGCTTCGTATGCTGGTTCGTGCTCCCATGTTTTTTGTGGGCGGCTTGATCATGCTGCTGAGCCTGAACGTTCAGTTCGGCTTGATCTTGCTTTGCGCGCTTCCCGTTCTGGCGCTGACCATGATTCTGGTTCTGGGCAGAGCGATCCCCATGTTCAGCGTGGTGCAGAAGCGGCTGGATCGTGTTAACTCGGTGGTACAGGAGAACGTGACGGGCGCCCGCGTAATTAAGGCGTACGTACGGGAGGAGCATGAGACCGAGCGGTTTCGTGTGGCAAATCAAGAGCTGAGAGATACCAACTACCGTGTCATTCGTCTGATGACCATCATGCATCCCGTGATGACGGTGGTTTTGAATGCGGCAATTATCTTCATTATTTACATCGGTGGCTGGCAGATCGAGAACGTAGCGGGATCAGGTATGACGGCGGGAACCATTATGGCGGCGATCACCTACGTGACACAGGTGCTGATGTCTATTATTATGGTTACCATGGTGTTCCAATCGGTATCTCGCGCCATGGCATCCTCCAAGAGAATCGGAGAGGTTCTGGATTCCGATCCCGTGAGCCGCTCGGGCTCGGTCACTGAGGGCGAGGACGAGATCGCCGTTTCCTTTCGCAACGTCAGCTTCCGTTATCCCGGGGCTATGGGCAGACCGGTTCTGAACAATATCAATCTGGATATCCGTCGGGGAGAAACGCTTGCCATTATCGGAGCCACGGGATCGGGAAAGAGCTCCCTTGTGAATCTGATCCCCCGCTTCTATGACGCTACGGAGGGAGAGGTTCTGGTGGACGGTGTTCCCGTTAAGGACTATGATCTGAGCGTCCTTCGGAAAAAGATCTCCTTCGTGATGCAAAAGAGCGAGCTGTTTTCGGGAACCATTGCGGACAATATCCGTGTGGGCAAGGAGAACGCCACCGACGAGGAGATCCGCGAGGCGGCGGAGATCGCTCAGGCAAAGGATTTTATCGAGGGCTTTGTCAACAGCTACGATGACTATATTGCCGAAAAGGGAGCATCACTTTCGGGCGGGCAGAAGCAGAGAATGTCGATCTCCCGTGCCCTTGTGAGAAAGCCGCAGATTTTGATTCTGGACGATTCCACCTCTGCGTTGGATCTTGCTACCGAGACGAAACTAAGACGGGCATTGAAGAAAAATCTGGGAGACACCACCGTAGTGATGATCGCCCAAAGGATCGCAAGCGTCAGAGGCGCGGATCGGATCGCCGTGATTGAAAACGGTACCATTAAGGATTGTGCTCCTCACGATGAGCTGATGAAGATCAGCGAGACCTATCGGGATATTTATCATTCCCAGATCAAGAACGGGGGTGAGGCAAAATGAACGGAAACCAAAAGCCACGGGCGGAAATGCCGCCCGTGCGTCCTATGGGAGGCCCCGGAGGCGGTCGGCATGGCGGCGGACCGATGGGAGCTCGTGTGAATCGGGAAAAGCCAAAGAATGCGGCGCAGACTCTGAAACGCTTGATCCGGTATATCGGAAGAAGTAAGCTGTTGATCATTTTACTGATCATTATTATGGTCGTAGTAACGGTAGCCGAGCTGGCAGGTCCTGCCTTGCAGGGAGCCGCTATTGATACGATCGGTATTCGGGACGGCGTCGTTACGGTAGATCTTCCCGCCATGACGGGATACCTGATCGTCATGGGAATCACCTTTGCCGTCAGCGCCGTGATGGCTCTGTTGCAAGGACTTCTGGCGGCTAAGCTGTCGCAAAATACCGTGTATATGCTTCGGAACGATCTGTTCCGCAAGATATCCAAGCTGCCCATTCAGTATACCGACACTCACCGTCACGGAGATATTATGTCTCGCATGACCAACGACGTGGAGAACGTGTCGATCGCCATTTCGCAGTCCATTACGTCGCTGATCTCCAGTATTCTGACCTTGATTGGTGCCTTCAGCATGATGCTGTATTACGGCTGGCTCATGGCGCTCATTGCTTGTCTGACCATTCCCGCGACCATTCTGTTGACCACCAATCTGGCAAAATTTATGCGAAAATATTTTGTTCGCAGACAGAAGCTGCTGGGACAGCTGAACGGGCAGGTGGAGGAGATGGTGACCTCCTATAAGACTGTTGTAGCCTACGGAAAAGAGGGGCAGGCTGTCGCGGACTTTGCCGAGAGCAGTAAGGAACTGAAAAAGTGTAGCATCAGCGCACGTGTTTGGGGATCGATCATGGGACCCTGCATGAATTTCCTTGGAAACCTTCAGTATGTGCTGATCGCCGCGTTTGGCGGGTTCTTTGTATTGAATCCCGTTTCCTTTATGAGAACACTGACCATCGGTAATATTCAGTCCATGCTTCAATATTCCAAGAAGTTTACCCGTCCGATCAACGAGATCGCCAACCAGTATGCGTCCATTCTCACCGCTCTCGCGGGAGCGGAACGGATCTTCGAGATCATGGACAGTGTGGACGAGATCGACGAGGGAACCTCGGAGGTGCGGATAGCGGATATTCGCGGAAACATTCGATTTGAGAATATTCATTTCTCCTATGAGGAAGGAGAGCCTGTGCTGAAGGGACTGGATCTCTGGCTGAAGGAGGGACAGAAGATCGCTATCGTGGGTGCGACGGGATCAGGAAAGACCACCATCGTCAATCTGCTCACCCGATTCTATGAGGTGGACGAGGGACGGATTACCATTGACGGCGTGGACGTGATCGATCTGCCCAAGGAGACGTTGAGAAAATCCATAGCCATTGTTCTTCAGGATACGGTCCTGTTCTCGGATACCATTCGAAATAACATCAAATACGGCAGAGCTGACGCCACGGATGAGGAAATGAAGGCGGCAGCTGCACTGGCGCGTGCCGACGTCTTTATCGAGCGACTCCCCGACGGCTACGATACCGTTCTTGCCGAATCGGGCAGTAATTTGTCTCAAGGGCAGAGACAGCTGTTGTCCATTGCCCGAGCCGTTCTTGCCGACCCCAAGATCCTGATTCTGGATGAGGCGACCTCCAGCGTGGACACCCGAACTGAGATGCATATTCAGCAGGCGATGATCGCTCTGATGGAAAACCGTACCTCTTTGATCATTGCCCACCGTCTTTCTACCATTCGTGATGCGGATAAGATCGTGGTCATCAAGGACGGAAGGGTTGCGGAGGCAGGAAACCACGAGGAGCTCTTGGAGACTCGGGGAGAATATTATAACCTTTATCGCAACCAGTTTGCGGGGATCGCGACATGACGCAGGCGGAACGGGAACAGTTTGCCCGAATCTGTGAGGAGGAGGCAAATCGGGAGCCGATAAAACAGGGGATCGGCACCTATATGGAGAAACGTCTGCATCGGGTACTGAAGCACTACTTTTCAGAACCGGAGGGACAGACCGAGGTATCGGTCGGTCCCTACGTTGCCGATATTCAAGCAGGAAATCGCATTATCGAGATCCAGACGGGGAGCTTTCGCCCGCTGGCACTCAAGATCCGATATTATCTGGAGCATACCGAATATGATGTAACGGTGGTCTACCCGATTCTTTCCCCCCACCTTCTGATCCGCATGGATCGGGAAACGGGAGAGGTCTTGCGGAAACGGCGGTCGTCCCGTCAGGGAAAGCCCGTGGATCTGTTGTCTGAGTTGTATTGGCTACGGGAGTTGATCCCCAACGGGAGACTGACGGTTTTGGTCCTTTCGGTCGGGGCGGATGAATTCCGCTATTCCGAGCGGATGCGATACCGTCGGGAAGGGGCGTATGACGCAGAGCTTTTTCCGCGGGAGCTAACGGATCTTCTTGCTTTGAGGGAGCGGGAGGACTATGCGGCTTTTCTTCCACCCCAAATGTCCTTTACCGCCGCAGAATACGCGGCATGGACCAAGCTTACAAGCCGTCGGGCAAATTTTGCCCTGCAGACATTGTGTGGCATGGAGCTTCTGGAACGGGAAAAGATCGGAAAAAAATATCTGTATCACAAAAAGTAAAAAGGAAACGCGACAAGTTTTGTCGCGTTTCCTTTTTTGTTGTTCTTAAATGGTTTCCGCCGATTCCAAAAGCTTTGCGCTGCGGGACATAATACTGTCAAAGGCGGCGTCATATTTGTTCTTTGCCACCATAAAGTGATTGATGGCTTTGCTATCGGCATGATGCAGATCGCTTCCAAGTCCGACCGTTCGGTCGTCCAATAGGAAGGGAAGCGTTCTTCTTCTCCCGAAAAATGATGCAAGGGTGTCGGTGTTGATCTGCGCTAAGGCACCCATGGATAGTAACTCCTCGATATCTTGACAATGCGCAGGGAGATATCGGTCAATATGCGCCAACACCACGGTGTAGGAGCGAAGCAGGGTATAGATCGAATCAAACAAATTTTTACCCCAAGGTGCGATGGGAAGCTCCAAAAGCAAAACGTTTGTTCCGCGAATGCAGAGATTCTCCAGCTGCTCCATGTATTCCAAGCCGTTGCAGTAAAGCACTTCCGCGGCAAGGCAGATCCTCGGAGTCGCCGAAGGACGGTCAGCCAGACGTTCCGTGGCGATCGCCAGCTTGCGCAAATGATCCTCCGGCTTGTGGCGATTGGGATAAAAATGCGAGGTCGCTACCACGGTATCGATTCCTGCGAGACGCATCAACTCCAGTTGTCGGAAGGATTCCTCCCTACCGCTGCAGCCATGGTCGGCTCCCGGTAGAACGTGGGCGTGAAAATCAATGAGAGGATAGGTACTCATCACGATTGAGCGTTCTTTTGGTTCTTCCGATACTTGTTATAGGTAGTATACTTGGTGTAGGCGTATCGGTGTCCCTTGACGTTCTTCAGGTTGTAATCGTTCAGCACAAGTCCCGCGATCTTCGCACCAAGTCTTTCCATGGATTCGATGGCGGAGTTGACCGATTTTGCGCTGCTTCTGCCGGAGCGTACGCAGAAGATGTATCCTGTGATGCTCTGGCATACCGCCATCGCATCGGTAACGATTCCCACGGGGGGGAAGTCGATAAAGATCACGTCGTATTCCTGTCTCCATTGCTGTAACAGCGCCAGAAATTTGGGGCTGGTGATCAACTCGGAGGGGTTGGGGGGGATTCTTCCGCTGGTGACCAGATCCAGGCGAGGAAGGACGGATTCGACCATTACGTTGTCCTCAATGCCGGAGATCAGCTCACTCAGACCCGAGTGACGCTTGTCGATGCCGAAATAATTGTGCAGGGTAGGGCAACGCATATCGCCGTCCACCAGCAGGACCTTTTTGTTCAGCTGAGTGAAGGAGACAGCAAGATTGGCAATGATGGTGCTCTTACCCGCGCTTTCACGGGTGGAAACGGTGCCGAAGATCGGACAGCCATCGGCATTTTTTGTCATGCTGTACATCAGATTGGTACGGAGCATATTAAAGGCCTCTCGAATGGCAAAGGGGGTCTTTTCATCGATCAGATAAAAATTCGAGACCTCGCGAACTTCATTTTTTTTCATGTTCGTATCCTCCGTCCTTATTTCTTGGCGCCGCCATCCCAGTGGGGAATGACACCGATCACGGGCCGACCTACCAGCTTCTTCAGGTCGTCTTCATTGGTGATGCCCTGCTCAAGCAGTGCCTTCAGCAGGAATATGATGTAGGTTGCTACGGCAGCTGCGGCTCCGCCCAGCACGGTAGAGCTTACCAGATTGGGGGAGATGTGGGTGGTGGCGAGCTTAGGCGGGGTAAGCACGTCGATACACTTCAGCTTTGTGGTCAGTCCGGAGCCGGGATCCGCATGCTTGAGAGTCTCAATGATCTCCGCTCGGGTGACATCGATCTTGGGATCGCCCTCCTCCAAAACGTATTCGTTGTAGTACTTGATGTAACTGTAAATATTCTGTCCCAAGCCCTCGTAGGTCTTGCTTTCGGGCTTTGCGATATCGGTTACCGCGCCGGGAGCGATGGTGGCGATCACGCGCGCCACGTCATAGGCAACGGTAGGATTGGTATGTACGACGTTGAGGGTAAAGACAGAGGAATCTGCCTTTGCGGAGTGCTGCAGCATTTTCTGCAGAGCGGGAATGCTGATATTCTCGTATCCCATCTCCTCCAAGCGCTCTTGTACCATAGTCAGCATATATTCACTGCTGATAATATCCGTGTAGTCGTTGATCAGCTGACCTGCCGCGCTCAGCATTTGCGTGCTGGCATAGTCGGTATTGGCGTCAATGTTGACAATGTAAAATTGAATGGAGGAGCGGTATTTTTTCGGCACCAGAAAATGCACGTAGCCGGCAACCACGATCATGACTGCAAGAGCTACGATCAGGATCTTCCACCAAGCCCGCTTGAATATTTTTATGAGTAAAGAGAAGCTGACGTCACGTTCCATGTAAAGATCATCCTTTCTTTCCGTTTTAAAACGGTGTCTGATTCAAATTATTATATCATAAACGTCCCCTTTTGTCAAGAGCACGAAAATATCTTCCTGTTTGATTAGCTTTTTTTGTCGGAGTGATTGTGACAGTGATCGGTAAAAAAGCCTTCCAGATCGATCGCCCAGATGCCGCTATCGTCTTTGGAAAAGCCAATGGCGCGGAGCAGTCCCTCGTCGGGATCTTTTCCTACGTACGTAGCGGTATGTACTCCGCACAGGTCAATAAAATTCAAGGTGCCTCTGCCCATGACGAACATGGCTTCAAAGTCACTTGCCTGCCGTGCCTGCTTGTCCGCGGGAACGGGACGGTCGCAGACCTTGGCAAGGTCATACAGAACGCCGCCTTTGTCGGTCAGCTTGAACTGGCAGATCCCCACCAGCTCGTCCTCCACCGTGGCAGCGTATGCCAGCAGATCCGGATTGTATCGGATATTGCATTTTTTGCAAAGCTCCTCTTGTTGAGCCTTGGATTGAACGGGAAGTACCTTTAGCATAATTTAAGCCTTTCAAAATTTGTATGGTTGGAAATATTATTTTTCCAAGGGAGACTCTCCCTTCAGGTAAGCGATCTCCTCGGAGGTGAGCAACCGCCACCGTCCCGATGGCAATGCGCCCATGGTCAGGTCTCCGATGGCGATCCGACAGAGTCGAGTCACGGAAAGCTCCGCGCGTTCGCACATTTTTCGGATCTGGCGGTTTCGCCCCTCGTACAGGCGCATTTCCAAAACCGTTTCCCGTTTCTTTTCAGAATAGGAAACGACGGTGGTCTCTACGGGAAGCAGATCGTATCCGTCAATGGTCATGGGAGCGCGGAGCGTATCCAGCTGCGAGGTGGATACCTCTTCCTTGACGGTAACACGGTAAATTTTGGGGATCTCGTGACGGGGATGTGTCAGGCGGTTTGCCAGCTCTCCGTCGTCGGTCAGCAAAAGCAGACCGTCCGAGTCCATATCCAACCGCCCCACCGGATAGACACGTCTGCCAACTCCCGATACCAGCTGGGCGACAGTGCGCCTACCGCGATCGTCGGAGAGGGTGGTCAGAACTCCTCGGGGCTTGTTGAGCATCACGCAGATTCGCTCGGTCTGCGCGCGTTGGATCCTCTTGTTGCGATATTCCACCACGTCCGTGTCGGGATCGATCCGTGTGCCGAGTGTAGCCACAGCACCGTTTACCCGAACCTGCCCCCGTCTGATCTCCTCTTCGGCGGCACGGCGGGAAAGGATCCCGCAATCGGAAAAATATTTTTGTAATTTGATGGGTTCCATGATCGTCCTTTACTTGTAAAAAAAGGATAGCAGCCGTTTCCATAAACCGCTCTTTTGCAGGGGTATGGGTTCTGCGGATTCGGTTGACACAAGGGGGGAGAGCACCGTTTGTCCCTCGCAGGTGACAGTGACCGTACCGAAGCGTTGCCCTGCTTCCATGGGCGCATACCAAAACCGCCCGATCCCTTCTATCGTATAGCGGGGAGACGAGTGACACGCGGGAAGAAACAGAAACAGATCCTCTGCGTTGGTCAGAATAACGGATTCCCGTGTTCCGCCCACAATGGGAAGGGAATATTGAATGGTTCCCGCGGGAGCAAGCAATACCCGTTCGTAACCGTCAAATCCATAATCCAGAAGAGCCGTGTGATCGCGCCAATCGTCGGGCGCATTCAGCGTTACGGCAACCAGCGTCATGCCGTCTCGCTCGGCGGCACTGACCAGCGTTCTGCCCGTTTTTTTGGTGAATCCCGTTTTCATACCCATCGCACCCTTGTAGGTGCGCAGCAGCTTGTTGTGATTCACCAGCAGGCGTTGATCGGGGGTTCCATCGTGAGAAATGGTCATTTTGTAGGTAGCGACGATTTCCCGAAGCAGAGGGTGCTTCAGCACCTCCGCGCCGATCAGGCTTAACTCTCTGGCGGTGGTATAGTGATCCTCGTCGTAGAGTCCGTGAGGGTTGGTAAAATGAGTCTTTCTCAAGCCCATTCGAGCCGCTCGCTCATTCATAAGCGCGGCAAAATTCTCCACACTGCCCGCAAGAGCAATGGCAAGTGCCGTTGCCGCATCGTTGGCGGAGGAGAGCAAAAGGGCGCAAAGAAGCTCGTACACGGTCAGCTCTTCTCCCTTGATCAGGTAGATAGAGGATCCTTCCGTGCCAACCGCTTCCTCGGAGACAGAGATCACCCTGCTCGGATCCATCTCCTCCGCGATCACCAAAGCCGTCATTAGTTTAGTGGTGCTTGCCATTCCCATGGGTGTATCGGCGTTTTTCTCGAAATACACCGCTCCGTTTTCCGGATTCATCAGGATCGCGCTTTCCGCGGAAATCGCAGGGGGGGAAGGCTGGGAGGCGGCAGGTGTCGCCTCCGCAGGCATAACAAGACAAAGCCCTATGGCAAGGATGAGCGCAAGGGAGATGATTTTCTTCATTTTTATAATACCTCATTCGGCAGACCGACCGAGGTCGGGACAGCAAGGTGCCGTCTGCTTTAGTATATGGATGCCGACCGGGTAAAAATGAATTGGAGCGGGGAATCAGAACTGCTCGTCGGAATCGTCCTTGGGTTCCTTGGAGAAAATGTCCTTGATCTTTGCGATGATGTCGGGCGTACGCTCTACCAGATCGGCGATCTGATCCACGGGATCGGGCTTACCCTTCTGGTTGACGCTGATAAACTCCACAGAGCCCAGCTTATCAATCACAAGGAAGCCAACGGGAGAAACGGTCAAGCCCGTTCCACCGCCGCCGCCAAAATTCTGCGGGCGGGGCTGAGCATCCTTCTTGGGATTGTAATCCAAGCCGCCGGATGCGATTCCCACAGCAACCTTGGAAATAGGCAGAATGGTTACGCCTGCCTCAGTTTGAATCGGATCTCCGATAACGGTGTTTGCGTCCACCATCGAACGGATGTTCTCCATGGAAGAGCGAATAATCTCCGGGATTTTGTTTTCGTTTGCCATAATAGAATTCCTTTCTGAATTATATTTTTGATTGAAATGGATTCGATCTATCAAGAAAGCCGAAGCTGTTCTCGCGTATGGAAGGTTATTTTTTCATCATTTTTTTGAATTGATGAGAGAGGAATGCTTTTGCCGCACCGAAGGCAACGTCAAACAGATGCCAGACGCGCAGGGAGAAAGAGATCTTTACGTCAATATCGGGGGATTCTCCCAGAAAATCCGCTTCGACCGATAGGTCGGTGGCATCGGGGAGGCTGAAATTCTTGACCTGTTCCAAAAGGGGGAGCAGCAAATTCAGGCTTTGGGTAATTGCTCCGTAAGCGACAGCCGTGCTCGCCGCGTCACCTGTGGCAACCTTGACCTTTAGTCTGGCAACATCAATGCGCAAATGCTTGAAAAATCTCCGCACAACCTCGCCTACCAGCTTGCGGACCATGGAGATAATATCCAAGATCTCTGCAATGCTTTTTTTCTTCTTAGGGGTATGCTCCTCTTTTCTCGCCGCCTTGGCGTCCGCCTTCTTTTTTGCGGCTTCTTTTTTCTTTGCCGATTTCTTTGCCTGCTTTTGACGAAGCTTTTCGGCTTTTTTTGCGCTCATGGAGCGCGGTCCCTTTTTCTCTTTTTTGGGGAGAATTCCGATCCTTAGGAAAAGGACCTTCACCGAGAGGGTGACCTCCTCATGATAGGCAACGGTAATGGTTGCTTTGAGGGAAAACAGAAAAATGAAAAACAGTAGAATACAGCCGATGACGATCAGTGCGGTCATGCTTTCCCTCCTTTCCTTGGTCTGTTAAAAATTAGTATTGGTAATGGGTGGGGCGGATTATTCAGCCTCGGTAAGGTCGTCTGCCTCCGACTCGGATATCTCGGTCACTCCGCCCTCCTCGTCGGATCCTTCCTCCTCCACGATGGGTGTCGCCTCCTTGGGTGGCACCATGGTTTCGGTAGCGGGAAGCTCGGAGAGGGATTGAATTCCGAAGACGCGCAGGAATTTTTCCGTGGTGACGTAAAGCATCGGTCTGCCGGGGGCATCCAGCCGTCCGCATGCCTCGATCAATGCCTTGTCGATCAGGGAGTTGAAGGCATAGGAGCTGTCCACACCGCGTACCTGATCCACGAAGGAACGGGTGACGGGCTGGTTGTAAGCCACCACTGCCAGCACCTCCATGGAGGACGCGGAGAGGTTACCTCCGCGACGGATACCGAGCGCCTCCCGAATGTAGGGGGCGTACTGCTCCTTGGTGCAGAATTGGCAGGTTTCCTCAAAGGTAAGAAGATGAATCCCGTGCTTGGATTTGTCGCTGTTATATTCCTCGCTCATATGCTCGATGATAGTCCTGGTGTTGCGCACGTCAAGTCCCAGCACCTCGGCGATCTTCGTGTATTTGACGGGGTAGCCCGCGGCAAAGAGGATCGCTTCAATGGCGCCCTCGATGTTTTTGAGCTGATTGATCTGTTCGTTTTGATTGTCCATATTATTCCTCTCCTTCGTCGGTATTGGGGAAATACTCGCTTTTCTCCACCGTGCTGTCGTCGGTATTCAGGATCAATCGGGTAGAGGCGCTCAACAGCGCATTTTCCTCATTGATGTCGTCGGCGATCAGAAGCTTGCGGATCTTGACCAGCTCCAGCACTCCCAGAAAGGACGCGATCAGGTCGGGCAAGGTCGCTTCTCCGATGATCAGCTCCTCCAAAGACGCAACACCTCTTTCCTCCACTCGCTTCAGAATGGAGACGATCTTGATCTCGACGGGAATAATGGGCTTGCTGATCATGGGGGTAAAGGCGGTGCTTGCCGCATGCTCCAGCGCGTTGTTGTAGGCAATGATCCGACGGACGGCGGCACAGAGCGCAGTGACGTCCTGATCGTGCACATAGGTCTTGTCCACCGTGATCTCATCGGTGTCCTTTACCATTCGTCCGCTGTAATAGGCATACATGGGGGAGAGCTTTGCCACCGCTTCCTTTGCCTGCTGATAGCGAAGCAGGGCATCGGTGAGCTGCGCTCGGGGATCCTCCGCCTCCTCCTCAGGACGGGGCAGGAGCATTTTGCTCTTGATCAGCATCAGCTCGCTTGCCATGACGAGAAATTCAGCGGCGACGTCCATGTCCAGCTTTTGCGCCTCGGAAATATACTCCACGTACTGATCGCAGATCAGCGCGATGGGAATATCCGAAATATTCACTTTATTCTTTTGGATCAGTGTCAGAAGAAGATCCAGAGGACCTTCAAACTGATCCAGACGGTAATTCAAAGCTTCCATAGACGCTCCCAAAAAGGAATTTTTCAGAAAATCAGTCGGGTTATAAGATTCCAGAACAGATTGGTCACAAAGTTAATGGGGGTATCCAGCAATCCCAAGAACAGAGCCAGCATCAGTCCGATGGAAATGTAGCGCTCATATCTCATAAATTTGAAATATTGGTTGGGCGGCAGAAAGGCAAAGAGCAGACGGGAGCCGTCAAGGGGCGGAATGGGGATCATGTTGAATACCGCAAAGGTAATGTTGATCTCCATACCCAATACCAGCATCGTCCACAGATAATACCAAATGTAATCCACCGTGCTGATGGGGGCAAAGAAGGCAGCGGGATTGCCCAGTGCGAACACCAATCGCAGCAGAAGGGCAAAGATCACGGCAAGGAGCAGGTTGGAAATGGGGCCTGCCACGCCGGTCAGCGCCATATCCCGCCTCGGTTTTTTGAAGTAACGGCTGTCTACGGGTACGGGCTTTGCCCAGCCAAAGCCGAAGAACAGCATGCAGATAAAGCCGATGGGATCCAGATGCTGAAGAGGATTGAGGGTAAGCCGACCGTAGTTGCGGGCGGTTGGATCTCCCAGCTTGTACGCCACAAAGCCGTGGGCAGTTTCATGCAAGGAGAGGGAGAGAAAAACGATGGGAAGGGAGAGAAGCAGGGTGATGAAGAACTCCCGCAGGTTTCCCCCCATAAGTAAATTCAGTAACATAATGTTCTCCGTTTTCGTAGTTTGACCGAAGGAGAGAAATCAAAGCAGGTCGCGTTCGATCAGATCCGCGTAGGTCTCCCGACGGACCGCTACGCGGCACTTGCCGTCCTTGACCAAAATCACGGGAGGACGGGGGAGACGGTTGTAGTTAGATGCCATGGAGTAGTTGTACGCGCCCGTGACCAACACGGCAAGAATATCTCCGCGCTCAGGATGCTGAAGCTCCATGTTCTCACCCAGCAGGTCGCCTGATTCGCAGCACCGTCCCGCAAGGGTCGCCCGATAGGTGCGGGGCTCGTCTGCGCGGTTTGCGATGATGGCGGTATATTGGGATTGATAGAGGGCATAACGAGGGTTGTCGGGCATACCGCCGTCTATGGAAACATAGTTGCGGAAGGAGGGGATTTCCTTTACCGATCCTACGGTATATAAGGTGATTCCCGCGGCGGCGACCAAAGAACGTCCCGGTTCCAGGATCACACGGGGCAAGGTGACGTTTTCTTTCTCGCAAAGGTCGGTGACCACGGCGGCAATATCCCGAATGGCATCGGCGTAATTGATCAGAGGATCGTACTCGGTATAACGTACGCCAAGACCGCCGCCCAGATTCAGCTCGCGGATCTCAAAGGCGCACTCCCGTTTGATCTGTGCGATGAAGCGTACCATGATGCCCGCCGCATCCACAAAGGGATCGATCTCGAAGATCTGGGAGCCGATATGACAATGAAGTCCCGCAAGCTCGATGCCGTCCGAGGCGATCGCCTCCTTGACGATCGCCATCGCCTGTCCCGTGGCAATGGCGTTTCCAAACTTGGAATCTACGTTGCCCGTAACGATGGCTCTGTGGGTATGGGGATCGATACCGGGGGTGATCCGCAACAAGATCCGCTGGGTAACGCCGCGGCGAACCGCTTCCGCGGACAGCGCCGCCAGCTCCTCGCGGTTGTCTACCACAAAGGTGCCCACGCCCATATCCATGGCATCGGCAATATCCCGATCGGTCTTATTGTTTCCGTGAAAATAGATCCGCTCCGCGGGGAATCCCGCATGCTTGGCGGTATAGAGCTCGCCGCCCGATACGCAATCGATTCCCATGCCTTCCTCAGCGGCGATCTTGTAAATGCCGCTGAAGCAAAGGGCTTTGGAAGCGTAAAGGGGGAGGGCGTCCTCTCCGAAATAGCGGCGCGCCGCCTCTCGGTAGGTGCGGCAATTCTCGCGGATCACATTCTCGTCCAGAACGTAGGCGGGGGTGCCGAACTCTTTGGCAAGGTCAACGGTGTCTGCTCCACCAATGGCGAGATGTCCCTTTTCGTTGACTGTCAGATGCTTGTGCAAAATCATAGCTTGATACCTTCATTTATGCGTTGATAATAGGGGGGAGAGCGCTGACCAGATCACCCAGATGCTCCGTGATGTTGGATCGTATGGGGGATACGGTACCGTCCTCATAGGAATAAATATTGATTGCGGCGTTGAAGCAGAAGGAGACCTTTCCAGTTTCCTCGGCGCAAAGCCCCCTTGCATGGGCTTCAAAGGCGCGGACCACGGTGGCGTGAGTTGCCAGAACAACAGTCTGTCCTTCGTGCTTTTTTGCCAACTCCCGAATATGGGGAACGACTCGCCCATAGACCTCCGCGGTGGATTCTCCTCCTACGGGACGGGCATTGGAATAGTTGGCTCGCCATACTTCAAAGGCGTCGGCGTAATGCTCGGCGATATAGGGGAAGGAAAGTCCCTCCCATTCTCCCGCGAAGATCTCTCGCAGTCCTCGGTCGGGAATGACGGGAAGCCCCAGCATTTCTCCCAAGGGAGTGGCGGTATGGTATGCGCGGAGAAGGTCGCTGGCGTAAATGACGTCCGCCTGTTCGTGTGCGGCGAGCCAATGAGCTGCCCGTTTCGCTTGCTCCATACCGAGTGCAGACAGGTCAAAATCCGAATGTCCGGCAAAGAGGTCGTTTGCGTTGGCAAGGCTTTGTCCGTGCCGAATGAGAATGAGCTTTGTCATGAATCTTCCTTCCAAACTAAAAATCGATTCTTACTTAGTCAGGTGGTCGGTGAAGTTGGCGACCACGGGGGTTGCTTTGCCGCTGTTCCATTCGAAAATGTGAATGGAAGCATTGGAAATGGGATCGCTGAAGCATGCCATTTCCTCACGGGAATAGCCTGCGGCAAATGCGGAAAATGCGCGGATCGCTCCGCCGTGCGTGGCGATCATCACTGTCTGATCGGGGTATTTTTCGGCGATCTCGGTAATACCTGCTATTACGCGGTCGTAGAATTCGGGCATATATTCTCCGTTGGGGTACCGAACGTGAGAAGGATCCTCCTTCCGCAGGCGGAAGGTTTCGGGATCGCTGTCCTCTTTGCCCAGCAGGGGCGTTCCCGACCAGTCTCCCAGATCGACCTCCCGCAGACGGGAGTCGGTATGAACCGAGAGATCGAGCATGGCTGCAGTGGGATCGGCGGTGTGAACGGCGCGGATCAGATCGCTGGCATAAACATGGTCGATGACCTCGTGCGTCACCAAATAGGATGCAGCCATTTTGGCTTGCTCTTTGCCTTCTTCGGAAAGATCGTAATCCAGCTGTCCGGTAAAGATCTTTAAGGCGTTGGCTTCACTTTCTCCGTGACGGACCAGAATGAGTCGAGTCATATATTGCTCCTTTTTTTATTCGTATTTCAATTGTATAATTACAGATTGGTGTATCGGCAGACGGTTTTCCAAAGCTCCTCCTTGCCCTCTCCCTTGAGGGAGGAAAAGGGGATCAGGGGAACGTCCGCAATGAGAGGATGGGCGCATAGGGCGTCCAGATTGGCTTTGCGCTCGGTGGCGTTCAGCTTATCCACCTTGGTGGCGACCACGGCGTAGGGTAATCCCGACGAGCGAAGGAATTCCAGCATCATCTCATCGTCTGCTGTGGGCGGAATGCGGCTGTCTACCAGCTGCAGGACCAGAGCAAGACGGTCGATGTTGCGATTCTTTGTGAAATAACCGTCGGTCAGTGCCGACCATTTTTTCTTATCCTCGGGATTTCTCTTGGCAAAGCCGTAGCCGGGAAGATCCACCAGATACAGCTTTCTGTCCACATCGTAAAAATTGATGGTTATGGTCTTACCGGGGGCTGAGCTGACGCGCGCCAGACTTTTTCTGCCCAACAGCGTGTTGATCAGCGAGCTTTTTCCTACGTTGGATCGGCCCGAGAACGCGACCTGCGGACGGGGATCGGCGGGAAACTGACCGGGCAGTCCCGCGCTGATCTTCAAATTGACATTTTGTAGGTTCAGAGGCATAGGAGTCTCCTTTTTCTGTTATCGTCCCAACGGTAGGGATATGCCCGTCCCCTTGGCGTCGGGGATCAGTTCGGGATATGCGGGGGCTTCGGTCTGGCGTACCGTGATCCGAAGGGGATCTTTTTGCTCCTCCTTGGGGAGCAGGGCGTAGGACAGAACGTCGGTCGCCTTGCGGCAGGGAAGGAAGGTCAGTGTCTCCCGTACCACGGGATCGATCTCCTCCAGATTTCGCATGTTTTCTTCGGGAAGCAGGACGGTATGAACGCCTGCGGAGTATGCCGCCATGGTCTTTTCCTTCAATCCGCCGATGGCAAGCACGTTTCCTCTCAGGGAGATCTCCCCCGTCATGGCGATCTCACGGCGGACCCGTCTGTCCGTCAGTGCGCTGACAAGCGCCGTGACCATGGTAACACCGGCGGAAGGGCCGTCCTTCGGGATCGCGCCCTCGGGGAAATGAATGTGGATATCCTTTTTTTGGTAGAA